>JAQBYL010000062.1 GCA_027622495.1 Pseudomonadota bacterium | reverse complement strand
ATCGATTTTGGAGCGGAATGCCCTCGAAGCGCCTCACGACCCTGATGCTGCAGCTCAAGGTGCTGTCGCTGGAGAGCGTGTGCGCCGGATTACCGCGCAGGGAAGTGATCATCTGGTCATGAAATTCAGCGAAGATTGCTGGGTAGAAATCAACGCAACAGACGGTGCACCGCTGTTTAACGATCTGGGCCATACTGGCCAGACGCTGCGTCTGATTGGTGATGCCCCCTTTCGAATCCTGCTCGGGTATGCGCCCGGTGTGACCATGGCATTTAACGACGAAGCCGTCCCACTGCGCCCGCATACACGTAACAACGTGGCGACGCTGGTCGTAGGGCAGTAGGCGATGGTGCAATCAGTCAGAGGAATGCGCGACGTACTGCCCGATGAAGCACGCCGCTGGCGATCGGTGGAAGATCGCATCAAGTATCTGATGCTCGGCTATGGCTATGAAGAAATCCATCTGCCCCTGCTCGAGGCCACCGAACTTTTCAGTCGGGGTGTCGGCGAAGGCACCGATATCGTTGAAAAGGAAATGTACACGCTGACGGATCAGGAAGGATCCGGCATCACGCTTCGCCCCGAAGGAACCGCAAGCTGTGTTCGCGCCTTGCAGGAGCACGGTCTGTTGTTCAATCAGACGCAGCGGGTATTCTACTCAGGACCCATGTTCCGCTATGAGCGACCACAGAAAGGCCGCTACCGGCAGTTTTACCAGATTGGTGCCGAAGTGTTCGGTGCAGGCGGTGCCGAAGTCGATGCGGAACTCATCAGCATGTGCTACCGGTTATGGTGTGATCTGGGCATTGATCGCCGCGTCCACCTGGAACTGAATACGCTCGGTTCCAGCAGTGTGCGTAAGCGCTATCGCGAAGCGCTGGTCACCTATCTGACCCCGTTGATAGATCAGCTTGACGAAGACAGTCAGCGCCGCCTGAGCAGAAATCCACTGCGTATCCTCGACAGCAAAAACCCGCAGACCCAGGCGCTGCTTGAGGATGCGCCAGTGATGAGCGCCTTCCTGGATGAAGAAAGTGTGGCGAACTATGAACGCCTGAAGGAACTTCTGAATCAACTTCAAGTCCCTTATCAGCAGAACGACCGGCTGGTTCGTGGCCTGGATTACTACACCGACACGGTTTTTGAGTGGGTAACTACCGACCTCGGATCCCAAGGTACAATCTGTGCGGGTGGGCGCTACGACGGTCTGGTTGAAATGTTGGGCGGTAAGCCGACACCCGGATCAGGTTATGCGATCGGTCTTGAGCGTGTGCTGCTTCTGCACGAACTGGATCATGCCGAGCGCGAGCCCCGGAGTGCCGATGTTTACTGCTGTGTTGTGGATCCAGCACAGCACGGCTGGGCCATGCATTTCATCGAGCAACTCCGAGAGCTTGCGCCAGATCTTCGGATCAGGCTGCATGCGGGCGGCGGGAAGCTGAAAAATCAGCTTAAACGCGCTGATCAGACGGGCGCGCAGTGGGCCCTGATCGCGGGGGACAGTGAAGTGACTAATAATCGTGTGGCAGTTAAATTCCTGCGCACCGATCAGGCCCAGGTCGAGATGGGTCTGAATGAATTGGCGGCGTTTCTCAACAACGCAATACAAAGTTAAAAACACAGGAGGCATGAGTGTCTGAAGTACTCAGCGACGAAGAACAGCTCGAACGGATTAAGAACTGGTGGCAGAAAAACGGGGTCGCGCTCCTGATCGGGCTGGTTGTGGTGATTGGCGGGTCAGTCGGATGGCGCAGCTACCAGAACTCAGTGGCCGAAGATACTGCGGTTGCGTCTGATCTGTACGAAGCCTTTCTGAGTGCAGATGATGCAACCAGAGAAAGCCTGGCTGCACAGATTGACGAAAAACATCCTGGTTCTGCTTATCAGGTATTCAGTCTGTTGTATCGTGCCAAGGCATCTCTGCTGGCAGGTGATACCGAGGCTTGTGCTGCGCATCTGAGCGCGGCAGTAGAGGCTTCCTCCAATCAATGGCTGGCTGATTTTGTGCGCTTGCGCCTGGCGCGGGTGCTGCAGCAGCTCGATCGAACCGACGAAGCGATGAGTCACCTCGGTAAGATCCGGACCGAGGGCTTTCGATCCTATGTGCAGGAGTTGCAGGGTGATATCCATTTTTCGAGAGGCGACACCGATCTTGCCCATCAATCCTATGTGAGCGCTCTGGGTGAGTTGAGAGGGACCGGTCAACGACCGATTCTCGAGATCAAGGTCAACGACACAGCAAAACCCAATGCTTCGTAACCTGTCATTTCTTTTTACCGCAATGCTGCTGCTCGGTGGATGCAGCTGGTTTTCCTGGCTGCCATGGGTTGACGGTGACGATAAAGAGAAGGAAGACCTCCTGGAGCCTGCTGAACTCACCAAGTACGATGCAGAGGTAGAGATCAAGCGCCTGTGGAAGGCGAGCATCGGCGATGGCCTCGGAAAGAAGTGGATGCGTATGGATCCGGTTGTTGTTGCAGATCGGGTGTACGCTGCAGACGGTTACGGCCGTGTGCAGGCGCAGGATCGGTTCACCGGCAAACGCGTCTGGCAGATCGATGTTGGTGAAGTCGAGGGCGGTTTTTTAAGTTCGATGAATTTCATTGACCGGCGTGATCCGAGTTTTGTCAGCGGTGGCGTTGGATCAGGCCTTGGTGCCGTGTATGTCGGCACCACGTTTGGAACACTGGTGGCTCTGGCTGCAGCAGACGGCAGTGAAATCTGGCGCGCGCCGGTCGGCAGCGAAGTCCTGTCGTCCCCAACAACCGGCGAAGGTCTGGTTTTTGTTCAGACTATCAACGGTCAACTGTTGGCTCTGGAGGGCGAAACCGGTGCAATGCGCTGGACTTTCGACAACCAGGTTCCAGTCCTGACATTACGCGGTACCAGCAGCCCTGTGTATGCAGATGGCATCGTTTACGCCGGTTTTGCCAACGGCAAAATTTCAGCCTTGCGGGCAAACAATGGCGAACCGATCTGGGAGCAGCGCGTGCAGGTGCCAGAAGGTCGATCCGAACTCGATCGCATTGTTGACGTCGACGGCAAGCCGCTGCTGATTAACCGGATTCTTTACGCCGCTTCTTTTCAGGGTAAAGCGAGCGCCATGCGCGCTTCTGATGGCACCGTTTTGTGGGAGAAAGAAGCCTCGACCTATCTGGATCTTGTGGAAGGTTACGGCCATATCTACATAGTCGATGACATCGATGTCATTACAGCGATCGATCAGCAGACGGCTGAAGTTATCTGGGTTCAAGATAGCTTGAAACGTCGTCAGCTTTCCCAGCCGGTCGCGTTCAGTAACTATCTGGTGGTGGGAGATGATGACGGCTACCTGCATGTGCTGGCACAGAGTGACGGGCGCCTTCTCGGGCGGAAAAAACTGGACGGTGACGGGCTTCGATCAAGAATGAAGGTCGAAGATTCTATTGTCTTTGTGCTTGGTAACTCCGGCTCTCTTCAAGCCATTGATATCAGTGTGAAGTAGTCATGCTGACGCGCGTGGTTCTTGTTGGTCGGCCCAATGTGGGCAAATCTACGCTGTTCAACTGCCTGACCGGACGCCGCGATGCACTCGTGGCGGCTATACCCGGGCTCACACGCGATCGCAGGTACGGTCGGATGGACGTGGATGATCGCAGCCTTCTACTCATCGATACCGGTGGTTTGTTTGGTGACGATGATCTGGCGCCGATCATGCGGCAACAGGCGAGTATTGCTCTCGAAGATGCGGATTACGTGCTGTTCCTTGTAGATGCGCGTGCGGGTGTCACTGCGGGGGATCAGGACATCGCCGATTGGTTGCGTCGTCAGAGTGCTAATGTACAACTGGTTATAAACAAGATCGATGGTGTTGACCCTGCCGTTGCCGATGCCGAATTCTCAATCATGGGCTTCGATGAACCGCTCGCTGTATCTGCGGCGCATAGTCGCGGCTTAGCCCCCTTACGGGCATTTCTGCATGGTGTGAGTAATGCAGAGACCGAAGTCGAAGAAGGCGATGGTATCCGCGTTGCCGTTATCGGCAGACCGAACGTGGGTAAGTCGACGCTGATCAACAGGCTGCTCGGCGAAGAGCGGCAGGTGGTGATGGACATGCCGGGCACCACGCGCGATGCCATTGATATCCCGCTCAAATTCGACGGTGATGACTACGTGCTGATCGACACGGCCGGTGTGCGCCGGAAAGGGAAAACCGACGGCGTTGTAGAAAAGTTTTCGGTGGTTAAAAGTCTTGAAGCAATTGAGCGTGCGCACGTGGTTGCGCTGGTTCTGGACGCGAGTGAAGGTCTGGTGGAGCAGGATCTGCACATATTGACCTATGCGGCTGACGCGGGTTCCGGAATTGTCATTCTGGTTAATAAGTGGGATGGCCTTTCGGCCGACGATCGTGATGCAGTCCGGCAGACCCTGGATCGACGGCTTACATTTATACCGTGGGCACCCGTGCGCTATATCTCGGCTCTGCACGGGAGTGGTGTGGGCCACGTTCTTGGCGAGGTCAAAACCGTGTATGAGGCAGGCCTCTTTGACGTGCCTACTTCACTGCTGACCCGTTTGCTCGAAAGCCTGGTTCACAGCCATCCACCACCGAGTGTAAAGGGCAGGCACATCAAATTGAAGTTCGCGAGTAATGCCGGTCGCCACCCGCCGCGGATCAGCGTTCATGGTAACCAGACCGAAAGTGTGCCAGCCAGCTACAAAAAATATCTGGAGAACGGTTTTCGTGAAGCCTTGAACCTGGTTGGCAACCCGGTGAGCATCGTGCTCAAAAGCAGCGATAACCCGTATGCGGGTAAGCGTAATCTGCTGACTCCGAGACAAATACGCCAGCGTGAACGGATGATCAAACACCGCCGCTAACGAGCGAGTGGTTAGCAGGGTTGTGTGGATTTGTTCTCTGATTCAGCTGCGGATCACTCGTTTGCAGCAGGTGTTGGAGCGTCGAGGCTTTCCGCCAACAGCGCCACTACGGTTTCAGGATTGACACGATAACCATTCAGGCTGACTGACCAGTGCAGATGCGGTCCGGTGACCCGTCCGGTCGCACCAACCAGCCCGATAGTTTCACCACGTGCAACGACCTGATCCACGTCCACGTCGATTCTGCTCAGATGACAGTACATGGTGATCAGGCCCGCACCATGATCAAGAAATACTGTGTTGCCGTTAAAAAACAGATCTCCGGAGAGCACCACGCGTGCCGGGGCAGGTGCAACGATCGGGGTTCCGGTGTTGGCGGCAATATCCATGCCGCTGTGTGGACTTCGTGGCTGACCATTCAGAACGCGACGACTGCCAAACGAACTGGATCTGATGCCTGGTGTGGGGACCAGAAAGGGCCGGATGTCGCCCACGGGTTGTGTGTGCAACAAATACTTCTCGTTTTGCGCGCTCGCTTCTCTGGCAATCCGGTCGAGATTTTCGCTATGCGGATTCACCTGGCGGTCGTTCTTGATAGTCAGGTGTTGCTCGGTATAGGTCTTCGGCCGGATCTGGAAAGTGTGTTTAGTCTTGTGTCCTTTGCGTACCAGAGTCAGGTCATCGTTCCCCGGTTGCGCCGCGAGTGGTATGCCGACGATTGCGTGGCCGTCATACACGAGGGCAGGGCGGTCGCGATAGATGACGCTCTCTACATCATCGTCGACTTTCAGTACATAGATACCGCCGGGTACCGGTTCTGAAAGTGCTGCGGTTGTAGCAAAAATCGTCAGGAAAAAACCGGCCACCCGGTGCCTGATCTGAATCACTCTCTGGTCTCCCGTAACGCTTGCGACCACGTGCTGCGACCGGTTTCGTTCACGGTGATCTCAAGGCGGCCGTCATGCACATACGCGGTTATTGCATCACCCGGAGCCGTCTGGCTGACACTGGTTAAAGGCAGCTCATCCTTCAGCAGTATCGCGTATCCCCGGTCCAGGGTTGCCTGCGGGCTGACTGCGGTAAGGGTGCGCGTAAGACCTTGCAGGCGCGCTCTGTGCTGATTAAGGCTGCGCTGCATGCTGTTGCGCAGCTGTAAATGCAGATGATGGACCGAGACGCGGACCGCTTGAATCTGCCGTTGCGGACCACTGGCATGGAGACGTTGTGAAGCAAGCACGTAACCGTGCCGGGCCCGTTCCAGACGCATTCGCATGGCTCTTGTGAGCCGCATATCGAGATCATCCGCGCGCTGCATCTGTTGAACGAGTTTTCTACGCGGGTCCATCAGCCGGGCGCGCGCCGCCAGCAGCCGATGACGTTTCGTTGTGATGTCAGAGTACGCGACCCGCATCAGACTGCGACGCGCCAGGGTAAAGCGGTGGCTGAGATCCATAAAGTCGGGGGTGATCATCTCCGCCGCCGCCGAGGGGGTTGGACTGCGCAGATCAGCAGCGAAATCGAAGATAGTGACATCCGTTTCATGACCGATCGCTGAGACGACGGGTATCGGGCAGGCAGCCACGGCGCGCACCACGCTTTCCAGATTGAATGTCCACAGATCTTCCAGGGATCCGCCGCCGCGGGTGATCAGAATGATATCGGGGTTCAGTGCGGGTGCGCGGTGCAAGGCATCGATCACCTGATGCTCAGCATTTTCACCCTGAACTGCCACCGGAATCAGAATGACCTCAAGCACCGGGTAGCGACGCGCAAGCACACTCAGAACATCGCGCAGGGCTGCACCACTTGAGGATGATATGACCACCAGTCGGCCGGGCATTTCCGGCAGGCGAAGCTTGCGATCGTTGTCGAACAGGCCCTCCGCGCTCAAGCGCAGCCGAAGTGCATCGTAGGCGGCGCGCAATGCGCCTTCGCCCTGTGCCTGCAGCGCATCGACAATCATCTGGTATTCGCCGCGATTCTCAAAAAGGCTCACACGCCCTCTGGCCACCACTTCCTGGCCGTTCTTCGGCATCGGTCGGACCGCGCGGTTGCGATTGACGAACATGGCACATCGCAACTGCGCACCTTCGTCCTTCAGCGTGAAGTACCAGTGGCCGGAAGCGGGCTTTTGAAAGTTGGATATCTCACCGCGAACCCAGATCATATTGAAGTTCTGCTCCAGCAGAATTCGTGCCTGGCGGTTGAGGTCACTGACGCTTAAGATCGCGGGATGAGAGTCGACGGTCATGTTTCGAGTTTACATGATCGAGTGGCGCCGGTAGAATCTCGGTTTTGCGGGGTCCTAAATGCTGCGCATAGCAAAAGACGCGCTCACCTTCGACGACGTTCTGCTTCTACCTGCCTACTCCCAAGTTCTCCCTTCGCAAGTTTCGCTGAAAACGCGCTTGACGAAAGATATATCCCTGAACATACCACTCATGTCTTCGGCCATGGACACGGTCACCGAATCGCGCCTGGCGATTGCCATCGCGCAGGAAGGCGGGATCGGAATTGTTCACAAGAACATGCAGATCGAACAACAGGCCCGCGAAGTCCGTGCGGTGAAGAAGTATGAAAGCGGTGTGATCCGCGACCCCATCACCATCCATCCAGACAAGACCATCGGAAATCTGCGCGATCTCACCCGCGAGCACGCCATATCGGGTGTGCCGGTCGTAGAAGGCAACAAACTCATCGGCATCATCACCAGCCGTGACATTCGTTTTGAGACCCGTTTGGATGTCACCGTCAGGGAAGCGATGACACCCAGAGACAGACTGGTGACTGCGCCGGAACATGCAGATTTCGCCAGCATCACCGAGATATTCCGCAATCACCGTATCGAAAAAATACTGCTGGTTAACGACGCGTTTGAGTTGCGCGGTATGGTGACCGTCAAAGACATGAACAAGGCAAAGGCATTTCCCAACGCCTGTAAAGACCTGCAGGGTCAGTTGCGTGTTGGTGCCAGTGTTGGAACCAGTCCGGACACCGCTGATCGAGTGGCTGATCGAAGCAGGGGTTGATGTACTGGTGGTTGACACCGCGCATGGTCACTCGCAGAAAGTCCTCGATCAGATCAGCCTGATAAAACAGAAATATCCGAACGCGGCGATTATCGGTGGCAACATTGCGACAAAAGAGGGGGCAAAAGCACTGCTTTCTGCGGGTGTGGATGCGATCAAGGTTGGCATCGGTCCCGGATCAATCTGTACTACCCGGATCGTGACGGGTATTGGTGTGCCGCAGATTACTGCGATCGCAGATGCGGTAGAGGTGGCCAATCTCGAAGGCATACCGGTCATCGCCGATGGCGGTATCCGGTATTCAGGTGATATCGCCAAAGCGATTGTTGCCGGTGCCAGTGTAACCATGGTCGGCAGCCTTCTGGCCGGGACCGAAGAGGCGCCAGGTGAAGTTGAGTTGTATCAGGGTCGAACCTACAAGTCCTATCGAGGGATGGGTTCGCTGGGCGCCATGTCGGCAAGTCATGGGTCTTCCGACCGATATTTTCAGGAGCCGGAAGGGGACGCGCGCAAGCTGGTCCCGGAAGGAATCGAGGGTCGGGTTGCGTATCGGGGACCAGTCAGTCCCATCGTTCATCAATTGATGGGCGGTCTACGCGCGGCGATGGGTTATACAGGCGCGCCAGATATTGAGACCATGCGCTGTGTACCTGAATTCATCCGTGTTACCACCGCAAGCCAGGTGGAGGGTCATGTGCACAACGTGTCGATCACCAAAGAAGCCCCCAACTATCCACTGAGCTGAGATAAGTGACACGTACAGACATACACGATCAGCGGTTGCTGATTGTCGACTTTGGTGCTCAATATACCCAACTGATTGCCAGGCGCGTTCGCGAAGCGGGGGTGTACTGTGAGATCTATCCGTATGACGTGGATGACGATCTGATCCGCGATTTCGCGCCGAAGGGAATCATTCTATCGGGTGGTCCTGAAAGCGTGACCCGCGAAGAAACACCGCGCATACCTGCTGCTGTGTTTGATCTCGACGTTCCAGTGCTGGGCATCTGCTACGGTATGCAGGCTATGGCTGAGCAACTTGGTGGCCGGGTGCAGGGTTCAGCACACCATGAGTTTGGCCATGCTGTGATCGAAGTGGCGCAAGGTGGGCGAATGTTTGCAGGTCTCGACCTGCCTCATAATCGAAACCTGCCGGTATGGATGAGCCACGGTGACAAGGTGGTGGATCTGCCCGAAGGGTTTATGGTTACCGCCAAGACGCCCAGTGCACCGATTGCCGCGATGGAGCATGTGAGCCGTCCATTGTTTGGCGTGCAGTTTCATCCCGAGGTAACCCACACCCAGCAGGGCCGGCAGTTCCTCAGCTATTTCGCCTTGCAGATCTGTGCGTGCGAGGGTTTGTGGACGCCCGACAACATCATTGAAGATGCAATCAAGCATGTGCGCGAAAGTGTTGGTGACGAGAATGTAGTCCTTGGTCTCTCCGGTGGGGTGGATTCTTCGGTGGTAGCTGCGCTGCTTGCGCGCGCGATCGGCGATCAACTGACCTGTGTGTTTGTCGACAACGGTCTGTTGCGCAAAAACGAACGGCAGGAAGTGGAGGCAGCGTTTGCGCCGAGCAATGCACTTGCGCTGAATCTGCAGACGATCGATGCCCGGGAAGAATTCCTCGGCAGGCTCAAAGGTGTAGATGAGCCTGAACAGAAGCGCAAAATCATCGGCAACACCTTCATCGACGTGTTTGATCGGGTTGCCGGATCGCTCGAGAATGTCGCCTGGCTTGCGCAGGGAACCATCTATCCCGACGTGATCGAATCCGCTGCCAGCAAGCACGGCAAGGCGCACGTGATCAAATCGCATCACAACGTTGGTGGTTTGCCGGAGCGCATGGCGTTGAAACTGCTGGAACCACTGCGGGAACTCTTCAAAGACGAAGTCCGCGAGATAGGCCTGCATCTGGGTTTGCCCCGATCGCTCGTGTATCGACATCCGTTCCCCGGACCGGGTCTGGGTGTGCGCATCCTTGGCGAGGTGCGGGCGCAATATGCCGACGTGCTGCGTGAAGCGGATGCAATCTTTATCGAAGAGCTTCGACGTGCTGACTTCTACGATCGGGTGGCACAGGCCTTTGCTGTTTATCTGCCTGTGAAATCGGTGGGTGTGGTTGGTGACGCCAGACGCTATGAACATGTAATTGCTCTTCGTGCAGTGGAGACAATCGATTTCATGACCGCGCGTTGGGCGCATCTGCCTTATGATCTCATCGAACGGGTGTCGAACCGGATCATCAACGAAATTCCTCATGTATCGCGCGTGGTCTATGACGTGTCGAGCAAACCGCCTGCAACAATCGAGTGGGAATGATTCCACGTCTGGCACTGGCAGGCACCGCCAAGCAAAGTTTTTTAATGGTATAAATCATGGTGTCGTCGCCCACAGGATCAGGGTTGCGAAAAAATTCCATGCCATGTTATTCAGTGTATTCATGGTATTAAAAATCATTAAGTCCCTGAAAATAAAGAAGAATCATTAGAAAAATGTGCCATGAAATATCATGGTATTTTTCCCGCCAGGGAAGGACTTGTGATGCTGACGGATACCAAGCTTCGCAACCTGAAACCTGAAGACAAACTCTACAAGGTGAACGACCGCGATGGGCTCGATGTGGCGTTGACACCGGCGGGAGGTATCTCCTTCAGATACAACTACTCGATTAGCGTCTCGACAGGAGACGCTGACGATAGGCCGGTATGGCAAGCGTGGCGTTACGCTTTCAGAAGCGCGAGAACGCGTCAGCGAAGCAAAGAAGATGATTGCGGCAGGGAAGTCACCGGCCAGGGGAAAGGCTCGCGATAAGAAGCGCGTGAAGAATGCCGAGACGTTCGGTGCATGGGCCGAAAAATGGCTGCGCGGCTATCAGGTGAGCGACAATTCCGGCACACAGAACGCGGCGAGACAGTTTGTGCGCCAGGCTTTACGGGCAACAATGCCCGACTATGGGAACGATAATTCCCCCATGACATAGGATGGATAGTTGCTTGGGCATTGATAAAGGTAACATATATGATACCATTGGCATCACATGACAGAGGTTAGAGAATACCTCGATGCCGAGGGAAACAGTCCTTACGCTAAGTGGTTCGATCGTCTGAATGTGACCGCTGCGGTCAGGGCGGCGACGGCTGTCCATCGGATGGAGCAGGGTAATTTCTCTAACGTGAAAGGTGTAGGTGCCGGCGTCTATGAGTACCGAATCGATTTTGGTCCTGGCTATCGGATCTAGTTTGGCAAGGATGGGGACCGGTTGGTGATCTTGCTCGCGGGTGGGACCAAAAAGCGCCAGGATGCAGACATTGCTGCTGCAAAAGGGCGCTGGAGCGACTACAAACGCCGGAAACGGCAAGAGGTGACATGATGGCTTTGACGAAGGATTTTAAAGACACCATACAGGCACGCGCCCAACGCGAGCCCGCGTTTCGTAAGGCTCTGCTGCAAGAAGGGGTTGAATGCCTGCTGGCCGATGATGTCGATACCGGCAAGGCGGTGCTGCGCGACTACATCAACGCGACCATCGGGTTTGAGGAGCTGTCCCGGGTCTTCGGAAAATCGAGCAAGAGTCTCATGCGCATGTTCGGGCCGAAAGGGAACCCCCAGGCGAGCAACCTGTTCGCGGTCATCCACTACCTGCAGGAGCAGGAGGGGATACACCTGGAAGTAAAAGCCCGGAAGGTAGCGTAGAGGGCGGTCTGGCGGTGCTCAATCTGCAATTTTTCGAGTATTTTGAAGGATTTTCTGAGCATGGTATTTTTCATGGTATCGCCGTTTGTCAGGAAAATAAGCCATTGAATATAAAAGACAAAAAAGGCTTATTGATAATCGAGTGGGTGTGATCGATTCCGACCAGCAGGTGTTAGCCGAAGATCGGCGTTGGATGCGCTATGCGCTGGGTCTGGCTGCGACTGCCTTCGACAAGGGCGAAGTTCCAATCGGTGCGGTGGTTGTGCTTAACGGCGAGATCATTGGCGAAGGTTACAATCAGCCGATTGAAAGTATTGACCCAACCGCCCACGCTGAAGTCGTTGCGTTGCGGGATGCAGCTAAACGCAAAAACAATTATCGCCTGCCTGGAGCATGCGTCTACGTGACCGTTGAACCCTGCACAATGTGTGTTGGTGCGCTGATCCAGGCACGCATCGAACGGCTTGTGATCGGTGCCCCAGAGCCTAAAACAGGTGCGGTATTCAGCCAGGCACAGCTGCTTGACAGCCCCGCTCATAACCACAGGATCGTTGTTACATCGGGGGTTCGCGAAGCTCTGTGTCGGGATCTGATGACGACTTTTTTTCAGGCAAAAAGAAAACCAAAAGAAAGTTCAAGTGTGGACCCGTGTGCAGACCATAGACAGAACCCGAGAGAAACAGATGAGTGAGATCCAGAGTATTGCCCTTAAGGGTCCACCGGCATTGAGCCGGTTCAGACTGCGCAAACTCGCAGATAGTCTGGGTGTTGAGACGCTCGACGCCGAGTATGTGCATGTGCTTAAGCTCAGTTCGCCTCTAAGTGATGAAGCGATGGAAAGAGCACGAACTCTGCTGTCTTACGGGCCTCTTCAAGACCGACCTGAGCGCGGCAAAGCGCAGCACGTTGCCACCGTGTTGCCCCGCCTCGGCACCATCTCACCCTGGTCGAGTAAGGCAACCGACATTTTCGCAAGCTGTGGTCTTGATCAGGTCCTACGTGTCGAACGCGGTGTGCGTTGGTTTGTTTCTCCCGCGCCTGCGGGAGAGCGTCTTCTTGCCGGTCTCTTTGACCGGATGACACAGACGTTACAGACCCGCGAAGATTTTTCGGTGCTGTTCGACCAGCATGCACCCCGACCTTTGAGCACCATCGATCTTTTGAACGAGGGTGAAGCAGCCCTTGCGACCGCCAACTTAAGCCTCGGTCTTGCGCTTTCGACTGATGAAATGACCTACCTCACCCAAGCGTACAGGCGCCTGGAACGCAACCCGACCGATGTTGAGCTCATGATGTTTGCGCAGGCCAACTCGGAACACTGCAGGCACAAGATATTCAACTCCAGTTGGACCATCGACGGTAACATAGCCCCTTTGTCGCTGTTCG
>JAQBYL010000061.1 GCA_027622495.1 Pseudomonadota bacterium | reverse complement strand
CAGGCGAGAAACAGCAGGAATAACAGGACCAGGATTGTAGTCAGAATTTGCGGTCCGGACACTTGTTAACCCTCTTGGAAAGCTAGCGGTTTTTTAGTTCTGCTGCGCGGCGCTCATAAAACGCTTCTATGGGACCGAACTCCGGTTCCGCACCAAACTGGGCCTTTGTTGCTTTGATGAGGGCTTCGTCATCCAGCGCAGGGTCCCAGGCTTGGCCCTGAGGCTGAGCCACATGCCACGGTGTATCGGTGAATACTTCGACGCCGTTGTTCTCCGGATCGCGGAAGTAAACCGACCAGGCATTTCCGTGTGTTATCGGTGAGATCCCGCTGACGTCTTTGCGACCGGAAAGTTTGCTGATCATTTCGCGTACGTCATTAATGTCGGCAGTGCGGAAGGCGATATGATCCACGCTGTTGGGGGGTTCCTCACCTTTGCGGGCATTGATGAACGCGACCTGATGATGGTCTGTATCCACCTGGCTCAGAAACACGATCTCGCGTTCACGGCCCTCCGGTCCAATGGGCCCGCGGTCTGTGACCTCGAAACCGAGTACATCGGTGTAGAAGTCGACCATTTTCTTCGTATCGCGAACATAGATGACGATGTGAGCCCAGCGCAGCTGCATGTGTTCTCTCCCTACCAGTGAACCCAGTCAAGAATAGATGGGTTGGCAATGACAGCGCAACCGCACTATCTTTTCAGGCATTCGTTTCTCGTATCGGGGGGAGATATGCAGTGGGGCGTCCATTTACCGCATCTGGGGCGGAATGTCAGTCGCGAGGTCATCATGCAGTGGGCGCAGGTTCTGGAAGAGCTTGGCTACCATTCCGCCTGGGTGAGCGATCATGTGTGCTGGCCCCGTGAAATTGCCTCGAAATATCCCTACACCGACGATGGATCATTTGCTCCGGCGCCCGATATGGGCTGGCTCGATCCCATTGGTACGCAGCTTTTTGTTGCCGGATGTACGACTGATCTGCGGCTTGGCTTTACGGTTCTTATTCTGCCGTACCGCCAGCCGGTTGTGACTGCCAAACAGCTTGCGACCCTGGATGTGCTCAGTGGTGGGCGCCTGATCCTTGGTTGCGGCGTCGGTTGGATGCGCGAAGAGGCTGAAATTCTCGGTATGCCCTGGGACAACCGCGGCGCACGAACCGATGAACAGCTGCAACTGTTCACAACCCTGTTCAATGAAGCGGTGCCCAGTTTCGATGGTCAGTATTATCAGCTTCCGGAAGTTGGCTTTGAACCCAAACCGATCCAGAAACCGGTGCCGTTCTGGATTGGTGGGTCATCAGATGCGGCCATGCGACGGGTTGCGCGCTTCGGCCATGGTTTTCATGCGGCGTTTCAACCGCTTGCACAGGTGAAGCGTGAGTTTGATATGGCATGTGCTGAGGCTGAAAAGCTCGGTCGCAATCCGGATGAGCTGACTCTGTCGTTGCGCACGTTTCTGGATCCTGCCGGGCTGATGGAGCCGGATAAGTCCATCGCCGGATCGGCAACACAGATGTGCGATCGAATAGGTGAAATGCTCGAGATCGGTATCGATCACGTTTTGCTTGACCCGGTTGCGCGGGGTGGGGTGGCGGCGCGGCTTGAAGCGGTGCAGGCGGTTACGGGTTTTGAGGGTGTGGGCTTAGAGGATGTGGGTCTTTGAATGGTGGTGTCGAGGAATATGAATTCGTGACATAGATTCAAAGGTCCGTAGAGGCGTACTGTCGAAGGTTGCGCTGGGAAGTTGCGGCGAGCTGTCAACTCGGATCAAAAGGCCAACCCAAACGACCCACTGACTTCCCGCGGAAAGTCGAACGTGTTCAGTATCCCGAAACTGGCTTTGCCATCGGTTGACTAAAACCTGATGTAGCTGAAACCGACTGCGCAACGGCGAACGATGACGCTAACGACCTTCGAAATAACGTTTCGGTACGTCGAAATCTTTGACTGCTTTCAGAATACCGCGGCACGTCAACTGACCGATGATGTGCCCATGATCATCAACTACCGGTCGTCGCCGATGTTTATGTTCCAGCATGGACTGCGCAACCAGGATGATGTCTTCATCCGCGCTCACACATTCCACGTTCGGGCTCATGTGATCCGAGACCGGTATGGTTCCAACCTCTTCCTGATAATAAGTTGCCGACAGAATCGCTTTCAGGCAATCGAGTTCCGAAAGCATACCGACCGTTTTGCGATTTTCGTCGATCACAGTAACGCCTGAAATCTTGTGCCGCAGTATCTGGTGGATTGCTTCGAACAACTCGGTCTCTGGATGAACCAGAACTGGACGGCGAATCATGTGGTCCCGGACTTTCACTGATCTCAACATCTCGTAGCTCCTTTGCTTATCGATAGGTATCGATACTCATCTAACGTGATCCAGATCCATTTACGTATGCCACAGATCTGAATGTTTCGGTTTCGAGTGTGGGTAAATTCCATGGTAGGGTCAATCGGAAAAACCAGACAGCAACTGCCCGATCAGCTCAATGACCGGCGTTGGGTAAAACCCGAGAACCAGCACTGCCAGACCCAGCGCATACAGGGTTGAGCGTGTGCTCCAGGTTGTTTCAGGATGCGCATACGAATCCGGTTGTTCGTTCAACGTCATGGTGAATATCACCTTGATGTAGTAATAAACACTGATCGCACTGCCGATAACAAGTGCCCACAACAGTGCCCAGAGGTTGCTCTCTACACCCGCCGCGAACAGATAGAACTTGGCAATGAACCCGACTGTCAGGGGCATACCTGCGAGTGAAAGCATAGTAACGGTCAACACCGATGCAAGTAACGGGTTGCGCCAGAACAACCCGCTGTAGTGGCTGATCAGTTCAGCGTCGCCGTTCTCTTTTGCATTGGACTGAATTGAAATTACGCCAAATGCCGTAGCCGTCATCAGGAAGTACCCGAGGAGATACACCATCGCTGACTCTACCGCGGTTGCAGTATCTGTGAGGGCGCTGATCGCAAGCAGCGCAATCATCATATAGCCCATGTGCGCAATCGATGAGTAGGCAAGAAGGCGTTTCAGGTTCTGCTGCATCAACGCCAGAACGTTCCCGATGATCATCGATGCAATGGCGATCGTTGACAAAGCCACAAACACTGCAGACACGCTTAAGACATCGCTGACCAGCGCAAAGCGAAGGAGCAACGCGAACAAAGCGCCCTTTGAAACCGTTGCGATGTAGCCGGTAACCGGTGCCGGGGCGCCCTGATACACGTCGGGCGTCCACATGTGAAATGGTACCAGCGAGAGCTTGAAGGCAAGACCGGTCAGCAGCATGAGCTGGCCGAGGGTGTGGTAAGGGCCGGATGCGTCCGCCATCAGGGAACTGAAATACAGGTCGCCACTCGCCATGAATATCAAGGCGATGCCGAACAGCATTGTTGTTGAGGCAACACCGGACAGGATCAGATACTTGGTTGCGGCTTCAAGCGGGGCATGGGTTTCCTGCGGATACGCGATCATGGTGTATAGCGAGATGGAGAGAATTTCGAGCCCCAGCAGCAGTGTCGCGTAGTGCTGTGCCATCGCCATGGTCATGGCGCCGATGGTGGCTGTCACCACCAGGATGTAGAACTCTTCGAGACCACCACTGCGACCCTCAAGATAACGGTAGGCGAGGGTGCATGTGATGATGCCCATGGCGGCGAAAAGCAGCATGAAATAGCCTGCGAAGCCATCGACAACAAGCAGATCCAGCACCACCTGGGGTGAATCGGGGGTACAGGTCAGGATGCTCAGAACGGTTGCGGCCAGGGTAACAAGCGCACTGACGTGTGCCACCCGATGGCTGCGGAAAAACGCGATAACCAGCAGCATGATCGTAAGACCGCCACTGATGGTGAGCAAAGGTGCCAGTGCCAGGTACTCGGCGGTGCTCATGGACTGCCCCGGCTGATGAGTTGTGCCACCGGATCAGCGAGATCGATAATGGGTTGCGGATATACCCCCACCGCGATGAGTGCCGCCATCATCAAGAGCATCACTGACATTTCCCTTGCACCGAAATCGACCATGGTGGCGACTTTGTCGTTTGGCTCACCCTGAAATGACCGCTGCATCAGTAGCAGACCATAGACAGCAGCAACGATGATGCCGATCGCTGCGGCGACGGTGATGCTCACACTGACTTTGAACGCGCCGAGCAAAACCAGAAATTCTCCGATGAAGTTGCCAAGCCCCGGCATGCCAAGCGACGCGACAACAAAGAACAGTGTCATCACCCCCATGCGCGGCGCGTACTTCCACAGACCACCCATAGCGCTCAGATCACGGGTATGTAGACGCTGCTGCAGTGCCCCCGCCATCATGAACAGAGCCGCGGTGGAAAAACCGTGGGCGATCATCTGCACGATCGCTCCCTGCACGGCGATGACGTTGAAAGCGAAAACGCCGATCAGAACAAAACCCATGTGACTGACGCTGCTGTAGGCGACCAGACGTTTGAAGTCGTTCTGGCTGAACGCCATATATCCGCCATACAGAACACTCACCGCACCGAGCAGCATGGCGGGCCATTGAAACTGCAGTGCAGCTTCAGGAAACAGAGGCACGACAAAACGGATTAACCCGTAGGCGCCGGTTTTAAGCAGGATACCGGCAAGCAGCACACTGCCTGCGGTAGGTGCCTGGGTATGCGCATCCGGCAGCCAGGTGTGAAACGGCACACCGGGCAGTTTGACCACAAACGCGACAAAAAAGCCCAGCATCAGCCACATCGCCAGATCCCCTTCGGGTCTGGTCTCAAGCAGGTCGTAATAGTCGAAGCTGAAGTTGCCGGTGGCGCGCCAGTGAACGTAGACCAGGACCAGGATCGCGAACAGCATCAATAGACCGGATATCTGGGTAAACAGAAAAAACTTCATGGACGCATAGCCACGATTTTCGTGACCCCAGATACTGATCAGAAAATACATGGGGATCAGCATCACTTCCCAGAAAAAGAAAAACAGGAACAGATCCAGCGCGGTGAACACACCGACTACACCAGCCAGTGTCCACATCAGGTTGAATTGAAAAAAGCCCTGACGGGATTCGATCTCGGTCCAGGAAGACACAATGGCAATCACGCCCAGGAACAGTGTGAGAGCAACCAGCATCAGACTCAGGCCGTCCATCTCCAGGTGCACGCTGATCCCAAAGCGCGGTATCCAGGGCAGTATCTGCATTGCATAGAGGGCGTTCGTCTGGGATCCAGCCGCCCATGACAGGTAAACAAACGCAAGCCACAGCATGGCCACGGCCAGGGTTGCCAGGCTGATCCATCGAGACACACCAGGCTTGAGTCGCTCGCCCGCCCAGGCGGCGACGCCACCAGCGAGAAGCAGCGTGATCAGACCGAGCAGATTCACGAAACCACCACAGCAATCATAAGCACGATGACGGTACCGATAACCATATTGGCCGCATACCAGCGCAGCTGGCCGGTCTGGGATCGAGCGATCAGGTTACTCGTCCACGTGGCTATGGTGACGATGAGTGTAAACAGGCTGTCAACGATATCGTTACGGTTCCAGTGCGCGATTGCATTGAAGGGTCGTTCGATAAGTGTTCTGTACAGCGTATCGAATCCCCATCCGCTGAATAGAAATCCCTGCAGACTCTTAACTCCTGCAGAGAGGTTCCGCTCGTGAGACTTGGCCGGTGGGTAGAAGATGAAAAAGCCGAGCACCACACCGATGATCGGTATGGAAGCGGTACCCCACACGAGCCAGGCGGCATAGGGATCATGGTCGATCCCGCCGTCCGGCAGAACCGCGGCGAGGGGTGCAAGACCGAACCAGCCGCCAGCCAGGGCGAGCACCGACAGAACGATCAGCGGGAGTGAGAGATTCCAGGCTTTGTGTTCATGTGGTTCGGTCCGCATTTCTCCAAAAAACACGATGCTGATCATGCGCACGCTGTACAGGGCGGTGAGCAGGGCGGCAACCGATGCCCCCGCCCAGAACAATGGATTGAAAGACCAGCTTTTCAGCAGAATCAGATCCTTGGAATAATAACCAGACGTCAGCGGCAGTGCTGCCAGTGCAGCGGACCCGATTAACATGCTTACGAACGGTATGCGCAGACGACGCCACAGGCCGCCCATCTTGAAGATGTCCTGCTCGTGGTGCAGAGCGAGGATCACCGACCCGGCAGCAAGGAACAGCAACGCTTTAAAAAACGCGTGGGTCATCAGGTGAAAGATGGCCGCCGACCAGGCACCGACACCGAGCGCAAAAAACATGTAACCGATCTGACTCATGGTCGAGTAGGCAAGGATCCGCTTCAGGTCGGTCTGGGTTAAAGCCGTGAATGCAGAGATGAACAGAGTTGCCAGGCCGATGCTTGCCACCATCAGCTGTGCGGTGGAAGACAACAGAAACAGGTCGTGGGTTCTGGCGATGAGATACACGCCCGCGGTAACCATGGTCGCCGCATGGATCAGCGCGCTGACCGGTGTAGGACCTGCCATGGCATCCGGCAACCAGGTCTGCAGCGGCAGTTGCGCGGACTTACCAACAGCACCACCAAGCAGAAGCAGCGCAATGGCAGTGACAACCGGTGATCCCTCCGGCCAGGTTGCCTGTGCACCACTCAAGGCGGCCTGAATGTCCATGGTGCCGAGCTCTTTAAACAGCAGAAACATCCCCAGGGCCATGGCGGTGTCACCCACGCGGGTGACCACGAAGGCCTTGCGGGCCGCATAACCGTTTGCCGGGTCGTGATGATAAAAACCAATCAGCAGATAGCTGCACAGACCCACCCCTTCCCAGCCGAGGTAGAGAACCAGCAGGTTGTCGCCCAGTACCAGCATCAGCATGGCGAACACAAACAGATTCATGTAGGAAAAGAAGCGACTGAACCCGTCTTCGCCTTTCATATAACCGGTTGCGTAAACGTGGATCAGAAAACCAACCCCGGTGATCACACCCATCATGACCAGCGACAGGCCGTCCAGATACAGAGTGAACGACGGGTTAAAGCCGCCGACCTGCATCCAGCTCCATAATGTCTGCGTGAACACCGTCTCGCCGCTGGAGACGAATTCATATCCCACAAACGCGGCGGCGAGCGCCGACAACCCCATGCTGCCAGCGCCGATCAGCGATGCTGGCAATTCACCCAGACGACCCTGGGTTGCAAACAGAATGACGAACCCGAGAAGAGGAAAGGCAGGGATGAGCCATAACAGATCCATCAGATGCGTTATCCCTTCAGCTGGTTGATGTTGTCGACGTCGAGGCTCGACAACCTTCGTTCGAGTTGCAGCACCAGACCAAGCCCCACTGCCACCTCGGCTGCTGCCAGCGACAGGACCAGCATGTACATCACCTGCCCATCGGCAAGACCCCAGCGGGCGCCACCGGCAACAAAGGCCAGACCACAGGCGTTGAGCATGATCTCCAGACTCATGAGCTGAAAGATGATGTTGCGTCGAACCAGAACACCGGTCAGACCGAGCACGAACAGGGTGGATGCAAAAAGCAGGACGTGATCTATAGGGATGGTGACGGCGGTCTGCATCAGGCGATCTCCTCGCGCCGGGCGCGCAGGTAGCGTCTGCCTAGATGGTAGGTCCCAACCAGCGAAGCGAGTAGAAGAATCGATGCCAGCTCAACCGTGATCAGGTAGGGTCCAAACAAGGTGATGCCAACCTCTTTCGGTGAAACCGCAGTGCCTGATGAACTGATCCCTGCCGACGAGGTTGGTGCAACCAGAAGATAGATCATTTCGAGCAGCAGGATCGTTGTGAGAATACCGGGCATCACCCACATGCGAGGCAGAAACCAGTGCTGCTCCTGGTCAACGGAGCTTCGGCCGAGGTTCAGCATCATTACCACGAACAGAAACAGGACCATGATGGCCCCGGCATAGATCACGATTTCGAGAGCCGCAGCGAACGGCGCCCCCAGCAGGTAGAAGATGACCGCAATGGCCAGCAGCGAAATGATCAGATAAATGAGCGCGTGCGATGCGTTCATGCGGGTGATCACGAGCATGGTGGCAGTCAGCGATACAAAACCTGCGATGTAGAATAGAAATACTTCCATTCAGTCTGCCCCTGCCTGGTTCCGTCGGTTCATGGCAGCAGGCTCCGCACCTGCACCGGTGGCTTTTCGTTTTCTGCTGTGCCTTTGTCTTTGCCGGTGATCGCTTTCCCTGCAACGTGCCAGAAACTGTAATCCGGGTATTTTCCCGGGCCATCGATCAGCAGATGTTCTTTTTCATACACCATGTTCGGGCGATCGTATTCACACAGTTCAAAGTCAGGTGTGAGCTGGATTGCATAGGTGGGGCACGCTTCTTCACACATGCCGCACATGATGCAGCGCGAAAAGTTGATTCGAAAAAATTCGGGATACCAGCGACCGCCATCGGTTTCGGTTTTCTGCAATGCGATGCAGTCGACCGGACAGGCAACGGCACACAGGTTACAGGCCACGCACCGCTCTTCGCCGTCCGGGTCCCTTGTCAGAATGATCCGGCCGCGGTAACGCGGCGCGAGATAGGGCATTTCTTCGGGGTATTGAACCGTCTCATTGCGTGAAAACGTGTGCTTGAGAATGGTCCAGATGGTTCTTAACTGGCTGAGCATGATTAACCTTCCATGGCCAGAAGGACCGCGCCGGTGATCAGAATGTTCAGCAGCGTAAGAGGCAGCAGAATCTTCCAGCCCAGTGACATCAACTGGTCGTAGCGTGGGCGCGGTAGGGCGGCACGCAGCAGAATGAAAAAGCAGATGAAGAAGGCGGTCTTCAACGAAAACCAGACGATTGGCGGTAGAAAGTCAGGCCCCAGCCAGCCACCGAAGAACAGCGTAACGATGATGGCTGAGGTCAATATCACGGCCAGATACTCACCCACCATGATCAGACCGAACTTCATGCCTGAGTATTCGGTGTGAAAACCGGCGGTCAGTTCGTGTTCTGCTTCGGGCAGGTCGAAGGGCAGGCGGTGAGTTTCGGCGATACCGGCAATCAGAAAAATTACAAAGCCGACGATCTGCGGTACAACAAACCACATGTCTTCCTGCGCCTGCACGATGTCGTTCAGGTTGAACGACCCGGTCTGGATGACGATGCCCATCAGTGACAAACCCATGAACACCTCGTAGGTGACCATCTGGGCCGCTGATCGCAGGCCGCCGAGCAGGGCGTACTTATTGTTACTCGCGAGCCCCGATAACAAAACACCGTACACAGCAAGCGAGGTCATCGCCAGAAAAAACAGCAGGCCCACGTTCAGGTCGATAATGTGCAGGCCTGGGCCGTAGGGAACTACGGCAAAACCCATCAGCATGCCTGCGACAATGGCCAGAGGGGCCAGGGTAAACACTACACGGTCGGCAAAAGGAGGAACCCAGTCGTCTTTTGTAAGCAGCTTCACCACATCGGCAATGATCTGAAGGCTGCCAAACGGACCCAGCCGGTTGGGTCCAAGGCGATCCTGCCAGAATGCCAGCAGGCGCCGTTCCCACCACACGAGTGCAGCAGCACCGAGCATGGCGCCCAGCAGTACCGGCAGGATCATGATGAATTCAGATTGCATGGTTCAGCCCCTCGCAATCAGGTCGGGTGGCGGGGTGAAGGCGCTATCTTTGATCAGGGTGACCGCGTCGCGCGGGAGCACGCTTTGACCTGTGCCCACCCCCACGCTCGCCAGTGCATTGCCAGGTGTTACCTGGTCGCTCAGTTGCACCAGGTAGGTAGTTTTTGCGTCCGGCCAGGTGGCGCCATCTCGACTGCTCAGCCCAAGGGCTCGTGCGTCGTCTGGATTCAGCCAGAGCGTCGGCGGCGCGCATCGTTCAACGATTGCACCAACCAGCGAACTCAGTTCATCCGAACCGAATGTCTGCGGATGGGGGATCAGATTGACTTCACCTGTTGCTGGTTTCGTGCGGGAGGAGGCAGACCCATCGGCTGAACTCTTTGATGGCGCAAACCCAAGTCGAACACCAGGCTCACCACCGGTCAGCGAACCGCCAACCTCCTGCTGGAACTTGAAAAGACTCTGGTTGGAGTTCCAGCCAGGCGACCACACATACGGGATCAGAGCACCGGCCTGACCCGTGTTCTCACCTTCCATTGAGAATGAAAACGGTGTGTCGGTGTCGACGCTGGTTTTAGGTTCGTGAACACTGACGTGGGCGGTCGCCGCGGTCCTGCCAGAAAATCGATGCGTTGCTCGAGGCACCCGGCTATTGGTGGCGGTCCGGTAGCCGGCTTCAGGTGAAACCGCCTCAAGACCCTCAAATGCCGGAAGAGCAGCGCATGCGTGCAATACATCGTCGATGTGCTCAAAGTCGCTGAGCCAGCGCCATGCAGGTTGAATGTCTTGACCTTCGGCCTCGAACACCTGGTATGCCCGTTGCGCCCGCCCTTCGCAGTTCACCACCGTTCCGGTGTGTTCGGCGTAGGTGGTGACGGGTAGAACGATGTCGGCTGCGTTCGCTGTCGCGGTTTCAAAACTGTCCAGCACCAGCACCCGACCAGCCCCGGCAAGCGCTGCGGAAACCATGGCCGGTATCTCGCGGCGATACAGATCATTCTGCAGAACCATCGCATTACTGCCTTGTTGCATGCGATCAAGGGCACCTTGCAGGCTCAGGCCTGCGAACCTGCGCACACCAAAGCTGTTGACCTCTGCACTGGTACAGAGCATTTGCGGTTTACGCCCGGCCTTGATGAGCGCGGTAATGATCGCTGCAAATGCCTGCATGACGGCAGGTTCCGCTGACGCGGTGCCACACACACAGGTGGGGTGTTGTGCGGCCAACAGATCGCGGGCGATATTCGCGACGAAACCTTCAGCATCATCAGAGGGCGGGCTGGCAATCTGATCGGCAATCTGCAGGCCAAGCACCGCCAGATCAGCAGGCGCGGCGTGGGATGTCTGCCGGGCTACATCATCGAGACCCGTAGGCAGCGGTGTGGCTATATATAGTGGCGACAAAGCGTGCTGGGCATGCCCCCGGACCCCAGCGTCCTGCCAGGTCGGTACGCCAGCCTGAACGGCCATGTCGAAGTGAACGTTGCGTGCCGCCTGCCGGATCGCAAGTGCAACACGCGGTGCAGCGTTCATCGGATCGTCACCGAACACCAGGGTCACATCGGCGCGCTCCAGCGCAGTGATGGTGGCAACCGCATCCGGCGTCTTCGCGTACAGATCAAAGATCTGATCCATCATGGCCGCTTCCACGTCATTCATGCCGCAAGAGAAGTTAGCCTCGCCAACCAGGCTCATAAGGGCAAAATTGTCTTCAAGGCTCGCACGCGGTGAACCGATGCCGACAACATCTCCCGAATCCGCAAGGTCACGCAGATGTTGTGTTGCGGCTTCAATCGATACCTGCTGAAACAGATCCGCTTCGATGCGCACACCCGCTTGGCGCAGGCGAAGATCAGAATTGACAAAGCTGCTGCCAAAACGACCGCGATCACACAGAAAATAACCGTTGATGTCTTTGTGGTAACGGTTGTGCACACGCTTTAGTTTCCCGTAGCGCTCACTCGCGAAAATGTTGCAGCCAGCGCTGCAACCCTGGCACACGCTGGGGGCCGATTGAAGGTCCCACTTGCGGGTGTAGGTTCTGCTGAATGGTTTGTCTGTGAATACGCCAGTGGGGCAGACCTCCACCAGATTGCCAGCAAATATGTTGTCCAGAACGCCGTCCTCAAAACGGCCGAAGTACATGCGATCACGTGATCCCAGTGCCTGTAGATCTGTTCCTCCGGCATAGTCGCGGTAGTAGCGAACACAGCGGTAGCAGGTAATACAGCGGTTCATCTCGTGATTCAGAAACGGGCCCAGGTACTGATTCTCGAAAGTGCGTTTCTGCCCGCGATATCGGCGCGAGGTGTGGCCGGTCATCACAGTCATGTCCTGCAGATGGCATTCGCCACCTTCTTCACACACCGGGCAGTCGTGGGGATGGTTTTCCATCAGCCACTCGATCACCCCGGCACGGAAGCCGACGGCGTTAGGCGCTTTTACCGACACACGCATACCGTCAACAACCGGTGTCATGCAGGCCATCACCAGTCGGCCGCGGGTGTCCTCGGGATTCTGGTACTGCACCACCGCACATTGACGGCAGGCACCCACCGATCCGAGCGAAGGATGCCAGCAGAAGTAAGGCAGGTCCTGATGATGTGAAAGTGCAGCTTTTAACAGGTTTTCGCCTGCAGCGACTTCATAATCAGATCCATCGATGTTGATGGTGGTCATGAGGTCAGCGCCTCCTTTTGCGTACGGGCAGCCGGGGCCGTTTTCGCATAGGGGCAACCGGCGCCATCGAGATGAGCCACAAAATCATCCCGAAAATATTTCAGAGCGCTCGCCAGCGGTTCGATCGCGCCGGTTGCATGCAGGCAGAATGTGTTGCCCGGCACGCCGATGAAGGCGGCATTGGTTTCGAGCAGGGCAAGATCGTCCGCGTTGGCATCACCGGCCTCAATTGCGCCGAGCAGTTGTTCAAGCCAGGGCAACCCTTCACGACACGGTGTGCAGAAACCGCAGGATTCCTGGGCAAAGAAGTGCTGCAGATTGCGCGATATGCCCACCGGGCAGATCGTGTTGTCCATCAGAATCATGGTGCCGGTGCCCATGCGACTGCCGGCAGCCTGAATGCTTGCGTAGTCCATAGGCAGGTCGAGATGTGCCGGTGTCAGAAAATCGGTTGAGGCGCCACCGGGCAGGATGCCTTTAAGCTCATAACCAGTCTGCATGCCCCCGGCATGGGTTTCGATGATCTCGCGGATGGTGGTGCCCATGGGCAACTCCCACAGCCCGGGTTTGTTTACCCGGCCCGACACGCCATAAATTTTGGTGCCCGCGTCGTCGGTCAGACCGAGATCGTGATACCAGGCACTGCCGTTGCGCAATATGGCTGGCACATTGCACAGGGTTTCGACGTTGTTGACGATGGTCGGTCGACCCCAGGCGCCACTGGCGGGCGGGAAGGGCGGCTTGCTGCGTGGCTGTGCACGTTTCCCTTCCAGCGCGTTGAGCAGAGCGGTTTCTTCGCCGCAGATGTATCGTCCGCCGGAGCGGTGGATCGACAGATCCAGGTTAAACCCGCTGCCGAATATGTTGCTGCCGAGAAAGCCCTGCTCTTTTGCCTGCCGGATGGCCTCACTCAATGCGCGGAACGGCTCGTGGGATTCGCCACGCAGAAA
>JAQBYL010000060.1 GCA_027622495.1 Pseudomonadota bacterium | reverse complement strand
GCGTGTGGGGTCAGCCTCAAAGACGGTCGAACCATTACTGCCAGCACCGTGGCGGCAGGCATCCATCCGCGAACTCTGCTGCTCGATCTGATTGGTGAACAGCATCTGAATGTTGAAACCACACGCAGGATACGTGCCTATCGCAGCCACTCGGCGACCTTTCGCATGAATGTTGCGCTCAAAGATCTGCCTGTCTTCAAAAACCTGACCGGTCAGACCCGCGCAACATTTGAGAACACCATCGAGATCTGCCCGTCCCTCGACTACATGAGCCAGGCCTGGCTGTCCGCGAGGCAAGCCGGATGGTCAAAAGAACCGATTGTGTCCATGTGGTTCCCATCGGTTCTGGATGACAGCCTCGCCCCCGAAGGGGAGCACGTTGCCAGCCTCTTCTGTCAGCACTTCATGCGTCATCTGCCAGATTCTTTGAGCTGGGATGAGGTAAAGAGCGATGTCGCCGATCACGTCATCGCAACAGTAGAACGGCATGCGCCCGGCTTTACCGAGCTCGTTGTCGGCCGCCAGGTGATGTCACCTCTGGACATCGAGCGGAATCTGGGAATGGTTGGCGGCGACATTTTTCACGGCGCACTGCACCTCGATCAGCTGTTTTCGCTCCGACCGGTGGCTGGTTTCGCCAACTACCGGATGCCGGTAAAAGGCGTCTACCTGTGTGCCAGCGGAGCGCATCCTGGTGGTGGTGTGACCGGGTTGCCAGGTCGAAATGCAGCGAAGGTGATTCTGGCAGACCTTAAAATGAGGTCAGGCCTTCTTCCTGACAGCTGATAAAGTGTCTGGTTTCTAAATCACTAAAACAATTACAGACCCAACGGACGTCAACATTGCGTAAACCTTCCCGCCTCCTCTCCTTCACGCTCGTTCTTAAGGTCTGCATATTACTAACCAGTTGTGCGAGCCTGCCGACAAACTTCGTACGCGAAGAAACTCGCAAACTGGATGCCACTGACACCACACTTGCCCTGGCGTTCGACGTCCGAGCAGCTACCCATCAGGGGCAAAGCGGTGCCTACCCGTTAGGCCAGGGCATTGAAGCGCTCGCCGCACGGGTAGCACTGGCACGCGCCGCCGAAAAATCGCTGGACGTCCAGTATTACATCTGGCACCCGGACATGGCTGGCAGGCTGCTGCTCAAAGAACTGCTTGATGCCGCGGACCGGGGCGTGCGGGTACGCCTGCTCCTCGACGATATTGGCGTGGGGGCAGCCGATGACAGTGGCTTTCTGGCGCTCGATTCAAATCCGAACCTCAGCGTTTCGCTGTTTAACCCGATCTCTTCGCGTGATTCCAGAACGATGGGTCTCTTGCGTGATCCCCTGCGTCTGAATCACCGCATGCACAACAAGTCCATGACCGCCGACAACACGGTGACCATCGTCGGGGGAAGAAACATCGGGGATGAGTATTTCTCGCTGGATGAACTGGTTAATTTCGCCGATCTCGATGTTCTGGCCATCGGTCCTGTCGCCGACCAGGTGGCGGGCAGTTTTGATGAGTTCTGGAACGCCGATGAAACTATACCCATCAGCGCATTCCACACCCAGTCAACCAGTCATGAGGAGTATGCCCTGGCACGGGCAAAGCTGAACGAAGGTGTCGCTGAGACTGGCACACCGTTGTACGAAGCGATGGCCGCAACACACCTCGGTGTGAACGTGGAGTCAAAAGACCTTGAATTCCATTGGGGAAACATCACCGCATTGATTGATGCGCCGGAAAAGGCGCAAGGCAACAACGATACTGTTCTGCTGATCAAACAACTCGGCAATCTGCTCGGCCAGACACACACAGATCTTCTGATCGTTTCGCCCTATTTCATCCCGGGCAAACCCGGCACACAGGCGTTGGTGGCGGCTGCCCAACGGGGAGTGCGCATCAGAATCATCACCAATTCACTTGCGTCCACTGATGTTGGGGCGGTGCACGCAGGGTACAAGAAGTCCCGGCGGAAATTGCTGGAAGGTGGTGTTGAGTTGTTCGAGATGATGCCCGATCTTCAAGCACACACCGAAGTCGTCAGACGGCTCTCGTTCAGCGGTTCTTCTGCGGCCAGCCTGCACGCCAAAACCTTTGTGATCGATCATGAGCGTGTTTTTATCGGTTCCATGAACCTCGATCCGCGGTCGATTGATCTGAACACAGAGATTGGCCTGCTGATCGACAACTCCGACCTGGCACACGATCTCGACGACAGGCTCGGCAAAGACCTCACAGCGCTGTGTTACACCGTGGTGCTGGAACCCAGAAACCCGGCAAAACCTGACGGTCGCAAGGACCTTGTGTGGATAGAATCGGGTGACAAGGAGCAGAAACGCCATACGAAAGAGCCGCAGACAACTTTCTGGCAGCGCGCCAAGATCGGTTTCATCGGCCTGTTACCGGTTGATTCCCAGCTGTGAAACACGCTTGCTGATGAGCAGACTCCGCCTGAACTATTGCACCCGATAAGCTTGATCCAACCTTAGAGGAACAAACCATGTCCAGAATTCGCCTACAACAAGATTCCGAACTCGCCCCCGCCGTTCTTGCCCAGGTCAAGGCGATGGAAGCTGCCGGTCATGATGCTTCTGTCTCCCGCGGTCTTGCGCACCATCAGACGTTTTTTGATGCCTATTTCAAATTCTATTACCCCGCACACAACGAAGGCTGCATCGAACCCGCTCTCAAAGAACTGGTGAGATTGAAAATTGCGCGTCTGAACGACTGCTTCACGTGACTGGGCGCACGCTTTCCATCGGCGATGGAAAATGGCCTTACCGAAGAGAAGATTGAACAACTCGACACCGGCGGCGAATCTTTTACCGCCCGCGAAAAAATGGCGGTCGAATACGCTGAGAGGTTAGCCGTTGATCACCACAACATGGACGATGAGTTTTTCGATCGACTGAAACAAACCTTTACCGAGCAGGAAATTCTCGAACTGGGCATGATGGCCGGGCAGTACATCGGGTTCGGACGATTGCTGATGGTTCTGGACCTCACGCCCAAGATCTACCCAATCTGATCGGCAGAGGACCCATGAAAAACAAAATCAGTGTAGAAAATCCGCTTGTCGTCCTGCACGGCGATGAGATGGCGCAGATTGCCTTCACAAGAATCCTGAAGCAGTTTGTGGTTGATCGTCTGGAGATCAACCTGGTGGAAATCGACCTCACTGCTGAGAATCGGCTGCTGACCAACGGGCAGGTGGTGCGCGACGCAATCGATGCGTTAAAGCGCTACGGCGTGGGTGTCAAGAACGCCGGTATGACGGTGAATCGTCAACAGCTCGACGAGCTTTTGGTTGCGCATCCTGAGATCCGCGAAGATCAGCTGGATCCCCTCGCAACAAAATCTCCCAATGGCGCAATCCGCGAAGGCATTGCTGGGAACATAACCCGTGAAGACATCGAGTTCAGAAATCTGACCATCAACCGGCCCAACTGGATCGGCCGCGACATCGTTGTCGACACCATGGACAGCGGCGGCATCAAGACCAGTCACAACGAGCTTTCCAAAGCGACCGGCATCCTCAAGCTGATTTTTGTCGGCAGCAGCGGTAACCCTCAGGAACTGCACCGCCGGATGATCAGACTGGGTGATCCCTGGCTGCTTGCGACCAATGATATCGCCGCGGTTAAAGCCTGGGCGGAGCGGTTCTTTCAGAAGGCCATCGACGAACGGCGCGATGCATACCTCGGCTTGAAAGACACTGTTATACCAGGCTATGACGGGGTCATGCGTAGAGCAATCGAGCAGATTTTTGAGAAGACCTACGCAGCGCAGTTCAAAGAACTGGGGCTTAAGTATCAGTATGAACTGATTGACGCACAGGCAGCGAGATTGGTCGCCAACCCGCCCGAGCGTGCTCTATGGGGTGTGCCAGACAACAACACCGGGCGCAAACTGTACAAACTGGTGAACGAGCTCAAGGAATTCGGCATCGCCGAGCGCCGCTGTCGGGTATCCATCTCCAGAATGAGTGCTGGCGGTGGCGATCAATACGGCAGCTACAACGCGCCCATGCCGGAAGACGGCATCATCAAAGTGATCGTCGATGGCGAAGAAAAACACGCGCGCCAGGTTGGTCAAAACGACCCTGTGCTGCTGATGTCGAATGATCACCAGGCCATCAAGGACTGGGTCACACAGGTATTCCGTGACGCGTCGCGCAACAACAAAGAGGTGTACTTCGGCCTGAAGCGCGAATACATGGAGTACGACGAAGTGTACAGTCAGGTGATCGCCGAAACGCGGCGCGAACTCGCCAAGGCAGACACCCCACCCCCGTCATTCATGATCATGCGACCCTCGAGCCAGTTGAAGAAGATGATTGCGGATCCCCCACGGAACGCGCTGTACCCGGCACAGAATCTGGATGGCGACATCTTTTCCGACATCTCGGCCGCCCTGGGTGGGAGCCTTGCAACCGCCAGTTCAATCATAGAAAGCAAAGATGGCACGATGCTGTTCGAGGCACCGCATGGAACCGCCCACGACCTGTTTGAACGCTACCTCAAGAGCAACGGCGCAGAAGCCATATTCAACCCCTCAGCTCTCCTGTTTGCGATCGCCAATGCACTGAGTCAGCTTGCGCTGCGCGACACCGACGAGATGCTTGCGCACTACGCAACCTGTCTTAAAACCGCGTTGATCACCACCGTGGACTACGGCACGATCACCGGCGACCTGAAAGGCAAGACCACTAATCCCGCGAATGAAAACATAGTTGATCTGTATGGTTTCCTGGACGCGGTCGAAACCCGTCTCGACGGTCTTCTTGCTTGAGAAAAGACTACAAAAACCCGGTCTATCGCGGATATGTGCTAGGCCTTCTGGTCTACTGTGGCGCCCGGCCGAACTTCTGACCTACGAGTGGATACCGCTGTTCCGGCGTCTGCACATGGTGCGGGCGTTGTCCAAACACCTTAACCGTCAGTCTGTATAACCTGCCGTTCATCGCTGAAGGGGTCATTGACGACTTCACAGCGACGATCAAAGATCATCGTTGAGCGGGTTGATCCATCGAACGCAGGCCACAGTGCCAGACCAGGGTGGTTTGGATTGCCGCTGCGGGCGAACGCGATCCACGCATCCATCATGTGCATCGACAGCGTCTGCACGGTTTCGCCCGTACCGGCAAACCGGTCCTGCGTAGGCGCGTCCAGCGTGCCGAACACGAACGGCATCTCCAGCGCATGACAGGAACCAAGCGATCCGCCACGCGCAGGTGACGGGTAGGTAAACAGATACTGGTAAGTCTTCGGTTGGTGTTGCGCATGCTCAGCAGCAAACCGATCTGTGGGTTCACGAAAACGCACCACGGTCTGGATGGCATCCAGTATGTCGACGTTCTGGCAGGGCAGACCTGCCTCAAGCCGGCTGCGTTTAAATGAGGCCACCACCTCGGCAGCACGGCTTGCCGGCACATCCATGAACTCAGCCACGGTACTGCACAGCTCACCATCGTTAAGGTCAGGGCGGGCACTGCTGACGTTGAACAACTTCTGCTCGTCCCGATTGGTCCCGATCAGCAGCGGTATGTCTGCCGATGAACCTTCCGCATTGGCCTGCATGGGTGTTTTGAGTAGCGTCACACCGTCCACAACGGGGCCGAGTCGAAAACCAGTTGCCTCGCTCAGATCGATCGCTGCGCTGACGATGGCATCTGCGTCTAACCCGATTACTGCCGTTTCGTCGCCCGATTCCACCGCAAGCCTGGCCAGCAGAGATTCGCCGAATCTGCTTGCGGTTTCAAAGCCTTGCGCGCTCCCAACACCACTTTGCATGATCGCCTTGTGGAACAACCCAGCCGCCGCAGGCATGGCGAGCAATGTACCGACTGCAGCGGAACCTGCTGATTCGCCAAACACCGTAACGTTGTCAGCATCGCCACCAAACTGGCCGATGTGTTCTCTAACCCATCGCAGCGCTTCGATCTGATCCAGCTGACCGAGATTGGCGCTTGCACCCCACAATCTTCCTGCTTCACCAAGACAGGCATAGCCAAGGGCTGCCAGCCGGTAGTGGATGCTCACGACGACCACGTCGCCCCGCTGTGCCAGCCTTCCACCGTCATACAGCAGTTCTGATCCGGACCCGAGCATGAAACCACCACCATGGATCCACACCAGCACCGGTCGTTTTTCGCTATCGGCTCTGGGCGTGAACACATTCAGATACAGGCAATCTTCATCCCGCGGACCTGACGCTGCCATGCCCGGTATCGGATGCTGACCCTGCGGGCAGGCAGCCGCAAACTGCTCTGCAGACCTTTCCCCCTGCCAGGGTTCAACAGGCCGCGGCGGTCGAAAGCGACCCTGGCCTGTGGGTGGCTGCGCGAACGGTATACCCAGATAGACCTCATGGTCAGACCTGGCTACCCCTTTTACGGATCCGAGCGTCAGCTCAACTGAGGGCATGGGATATCTCCGGCTGTCTGATTCTAAACTGAGTATGTTCGGCAGGTTGCACAGGGGCAAGGGTCAGCGGCGGGTCGCTCGACCCCGCACCTGGCACTACGCCAGAACATCCCTCACCCGGTTGGCAAAATCGGTGATGATCCCGGTCACACCGGCACCGATGAGTGTTCGCATCTGATCTGGATCATTACAGGTCCAGACATTGACGCCGAAGCCTGCGCTCCGGGCGTTGACGATGCTGACCGGATCAAATTTTCCGGTCACGGACCCAAAACCGGTGGAGTCGTAATCGCCGTAACATCCCGGGTTATAGGCATCGGCCTCCAGCAGTTGCAGGTAGCCACCGGGGTTCGCGAGCCGATCACTGGACAGGGCGCCGGTGGCAATCACGTCAGTCAGACGCCGCACTTCGAGAAGCTGTTGATGGTCGAACGACGAGATGAGCACCGCTCGCTGCAGACCAAGGGATTCAACCAGTGCAACCACCTTCGCGGTGAGACCGGCATACATCCGTGGAATGGTTTTGATTTCAATGTTCACCATCATGCCGGTCTTCAGAGCAAGATCCAGCGTTTCGCGCAAGGTCGGCAGCTTGATCTCACCGGAGGCGTATTCCGCACGGTCGGCGGCACTCACAAACTGTTCGATCTCTTGATCGGTCAGCGTCTGCAGAAACGACTGTCGCTGTGCCGCCGGGCGGGCAATGTCTTCGACATACCAATTACCGGCATCCAGCGTGCGCAGCTCAGCGAAGGTGAAATCCGACACGTAGTAAGTGTCCCGCCCGGGGAATTTTTTCTGCACGTCCGTACAACGGGTTAACTGGTCGTCATGGTGAACGATGAGTTCACCGTCCCGCGAGACATGCACATCCATCTCGAACATGGGGCAACCGAAGATTTTCGCTTTGGCAAACGCCTGCAGGGTGTTTTCCGGCGCGAACGCACGGGCACCACGGTGGGCAATATTCAAAACCGGGGCAGGCGGTGTTCCACCACGGCGCAGCGGGCTCAATTCAGGCATATTATTCGTCCTCGCAGATCAGATAGTGATGTTCTGTCTGGCGCGATCACGAGCGCAGCAGAAAATCGTTCTTACCGCACACATCGATGCCACGCATCAGGTACAGGGTGCGTTCTTTCATTGCCAGCACGCCATTGCCTTCGCGGGCCAGGTCACGCCGATAAATGGACGATGTAGGCATGTAACGCAGAGTCATCCCACGGCGCGGATTATCCGAGTGGTTAGGCTCTGAAGCATGCGCAAGAAAAACATCGTGCATGGAGATCTGCCCCGGTTCGAGCACCAGATCCACCGCCCGATCCTCATCCACCTGCACCATTTCCAGCGGCAGGCTTAAGCCCGCATCGGCGTTGTGGCGATGCTCTTCGAGCGCCCCACTTCGGTGACTGCCTGGCAATACACGCAGAGCGCCATTGGCAGGGGTCGAGGCATCCACGGCAATCCATACAGAACAGGTAGCCAGCGGTCTGATCGGCCAGTACTCACCATCCTGGTGCCATGGCGTACGCTTGCCGGTTTTTGCCGGTTTGGCGAAGAAGCTCGAGTTCCATAAAGCGATGTCTTCGCCGATCAGTTGCCCAACCATGTCCAGGAGCGCAGGCTCACGGGCCACCCCGACAAACCAGGTATCGAACGCAAGCAATGCCGGGCAGTAGTCGTTGAATTCCGGGTGTGCTTTGAGCAGATCTGCGTGATGGGATCGAATCTGTGCAAGCAGATCGTCGGGGACACGATAGTCGGGTATCACATAGCCTTGTGACCGGTAGTGTTCCACCTGCGTCTCACTGAGCATCTGCCCGTATCTCCTCTATCGTGTTTCTATCATGTTGTTGCCTGGCGCTACGGCTTGAATCCCACCGCATAGCGGGTCAGAAATTCAGGTGGCATCCGCACCGGGCGACCGTTTGTGAGATTCACGCAAACAAAGTCTACATGCCCGCGAAGATGGGTCACACCGGTTGCCAGGTTGACGATCTGGTAGGTTCTGGTTGCCCGCAACCTGCCATCTGAGCTGGTAATCCAGTTTGCCACCGTCAACTGATCACCCGCGTAGGCGGCGGCCAGCATCTCTACAGCGATCTTGCGAACCGCCATGCCCCGCCGTAACTCAACGCACTGGTGTTCTGGCAGGCCCACCGCGGCTGAATGGGCCCAGGCGCAATCAGTGAGCCATTGGATGTACACCACATTGTTAACATGGCCGTAGCTGTCGATGTGCTGAGGTTCTGCGCTCACCGCAATGGTGAACGGATCAGGGCGATCCCACACAAATGGTTCAGACGGTTCATTCATACCTGGAATGGCAGATCCGGATTGGTCCCTTCGGTGATGTGCTGGGCCCGTTGCAGAATCATCTGATCAAAATCTTCGTGGGTCAGTATGTACAGCCGCTGCGCGCGAATTCCGTCGAACACGATAGCGGCCAGATCAGCGGGAGCCATGCCGGCGGCAATCATCTGCCGAACCATTTCCTGACGTTGAAACATCTGAGGGCTGTTCGCATCAGTTGCCTCATTGCGAAACCGGGCGGGTCGATTGCGACTGGCGTCCATGATGTTGGTTGCGATGAAACCAGGGCACAGCACCGACATACCGACTTTGCTACCTGCCTGGGCGAGTTCGAAATAGCTGGACTCGGTCAACGCGACCACCGCATGTTTGGTCACCGAGTAACTCACCGATCCACCGCCATAAAGCAGGCCCGCAACGCTTGCAGTGTTGACCACATGCGCTTCGCTTTCCTGCGCGATCATGATCGGTAGAAACGTTCGAAGCCCATGGATCACGCTCATGAGATTAACCCCCATGACCCAGTCCCAGTCCGCGTCGGTAGTGCCAAGAATTCCGGGTCCGGCAGCGATTCCAGCGTTATTGAAAAGCAGATGCACCTCACCGAACTCAGCAATGGTTCTGGCAGCGAGCGCTTCAATCTCTGCCTTGACCGCGACATCTGTGGGCACCGCAAGAACGCTGTTGGCACCCTGCCCGCGTAACGCCTGGGCTGTCTCCTGCAAGGCTTTCTCTTCTATGTCAGCCATCACCACGTGCATGCCTTCGGCCAGACAGCGCTCGGTCAGACCTCGGCCGATGCCACTTGCCGCGCCGGTGATGACGGCAACTTTGTCTTTAAAATATTTCAAGATAAATCCTTTAACTTGTTGTTATTTATAATATTAGTATCTGAATATTCAGACTCTACATTAAAACGAGCGCAGGCATGCCTTTCTAGGCCACACCCTGGCGCGGCCAGGCCGCCGCCTGCTCGAGTTGTCGCGCCAGCCGCAGCAGCAGAGCCTCTCCGCCGGTTGCAGAAACAAACTGAACACCGATCGGCAACCCCTTGATACTTCTGTGTAATGGCAAGCTGATCGCCGGCTGACCGGTGGCATTCTGCAGATTGGTGTAGCCCCAGAACGAAAGGAATCGTTCTGCGTAACGGGTCGGCTCATAGTCCGTGTGACTATCGAGATAGCCGATCCTGACCGGTGGACAAACCAGCACCGGACTCAGCATCAGATCATAGTCGGCATGATAGGCAGCAAGCACCCGGCCGGTCCGATGAATGACCCCGAGCGAGCGGGCATAATCTTCTGCGGTCAACACTCTGCCCCGTTCAGCAAACAGGCGAGTGTGCGGTTCGACGTCGTCATCGCGCAGGGCGCGACCAAGTGCGGCCGCACGACCAAACACCTGGTTTGCGATGTTCGCTGCAACCAGGGTGGAGGTTGCCGCGCCGAACTCTGCCCGATCAAATTCCGGTGACGCTACTTCCACGATGTGCCCTAGACCTTCACAAAGGATGGCTGCCTGATCCACCGCAGCCAGACATTCAGGGTCCGCTGCCACCCCGGTCACCGTTCGTGTTTCGATGCCAATGCGCAGCTGACGGGGCGGGGTTTCGATCGCATCGAGATAAGAACCTTCATGATGGGGTGCACTGTAAGGATCTCCCGGCGCGGGTCCGTTCAGAACATCCAGAAATGCCGCACTGTCGCGAACCGACCAGCTGACCACATGGCCCGCCGACATGCCGCTCCAGCCTTCTCCCACATCGGGTCCCGAAGGGTTGCGTGCACGACCCGGTTTCAGACCCACCAGGCCACAACAGGCGGCGGGTATGCGGATCGATCCGCCGCCGTCGGTTGCGTGGGCAGCGGGTACCCAGCCATCCGCAACCGCAGCCCCGGCACCCCCGCTTGATCCACCCGGGGTGTGATCGGTATTCCAGGGGTTGCGGGTGGGGCCGAACAGGGCCGGTTCAGTAACAACATTGAGCCCGAACTCCGGGGTATTGGTGCGCGCGAATATATTGAGACCCGCATTGCGGAAGCGTTCCACCGCAGTGCTGTCGTGATCCACCACGTTGTCCTTGTACAGCCGACTGCCGTAGGTACAGGCCATACCCTGCATGTAAACCAGATCCTTGACCAGAAAGGGGACCCCTGCTAACGGACCGCTGGTAGCCGGGTTAAGCGCCTGGCTCCGCGCCCGCTCAAGATCGTGGGCAACCACGGCATTGATCAGACCGTTGCGTGCCTGCGAACGCGCAATGGCCGCCTCCAGAACTTCTGCACTGCTGACCTGACCAGAGGCGATCAGATCTGCAAGGCCCAGTGCATCGAAGCGCCGATATTCTTCGAAATCCATGTTTGTCCCCTGCTTTTTAACGCTGATTTCAGAACCATCAGCCTTAACCCGAGTATAGCCAATCCGTGTGCGGCGCGATTGTTCCTCACCAGGGGGTGAGGAGGTGGACATCGTCAACGCCGTGTGGCGAGATAGCCTGCAAACGAGGCCCGGGGATTTCATCCGGCAGCTCATCCGCAACACCGAATACGCAACACCGAATAAAGGAACCGCATGATCCTGAAAGTTTTTCTAAGACGCACGCTGACACTTGCTCTGATCCTCGCACCCTTCTGCCACGCGATGGACCAGGCAACCCTCAGCGTGACCGGCAGCATCTGGTCGCCCTACATCGATCAGACGCTGCCGAACAACGGCCTCGCGGCCGAGTTGGTCAGCACCGCACTGAAACGCGCGGGTTATTCGATCAAACCAACGGTGGAGCCTTGGTCGCGGGCGTATCAGGGCGCATCGATCGGGATCTACGATGTGCTGGCAGCGGTTTGGCGCACGGATCAACGTGCCGAACTGCTCGAGTTCAGTGAGCCGTACCTTTTCAACGACATCATCATCATCGCGCGTGCTGGTATCGGCGCACGTTTCACAAAGCTCGACGACCTTACCGGTTTTCGCATTGGTGTGGTCGAAGGTTATGCCTACGGCGGCGGTTTTGACGAGTTCAATGGCGCTGTTCGCGTGAGCAACCATCACCTTATTCAGAACCTTTTACTGCTCGACCAGGGCAAGATCGACATGGTCATCGGCGACAGCTGGTCAATCCAGCACGCCATCACTGTATACCTGCCCGATGCGCCAAAGAACTGGACGCTGATGCCAAAGCTGGTTACCCGTCGTGCATTGCACGTGGGTGTGAGCAAAGCCAACAAAAACGCAGCAGAAATCATCAAGGCAATCAACGCGAGTTTTGTGCAGATGCGTCAGGATGAAAGCTACCTCGAAATCGTCACCCGACACACCGGCGATTACGTAATGCTTCCCGTGAAGTCCTGACAACCGATGCCTGGAACGAGCCTTGCAGATGTACGGGTTCTTGACCTGGGAATCCGAACGTCCTGCGCCTGGTGCGCCCGCTTGTTTGCAGGCTACGGGGCGGAAGTCTTAGCCCCGGAAGGCCCTCATCCACTGGCGAGCGTGCCGCCATTCGACAGTGCCGGGAACAGCGTGCAGGCCAGGTATTTTCTCGGCGGACGCAAGGCGGTGCGATCAGGCAACCTGCATGACGCGATCGCCGATGCCGCAATCATCATCACAGATTCAGACAACCCATCCATCCACCCTGACACCCTCACGGAACACAACCCCGGGGCGCTGGTGATTTCACTGACCCCCTACGGTCTGCGCGGCCCACACAGTGAATGGGTTGGCGATGATCTGACCATCACCGCCCGCTCAGGCTGGGCCTCGGTGAACGGCCTTCAGGGTCAGCCGCCATTGAAAGGCAGTGGTTATCAGGCATCGTTTCAGGCAGGCACATTCGCGTTCGGCGTTGCAATTGCTGCGTTCATTGATGCCCTGAGCACCGCAGACCCTACGGGCCAGGTCATCGACATCGCAGAGTTCGATGTGCTGGCATCGACTTTCTCCCCCGCCCCTTTGCGCTATCAATATTCGGGTTTCATCTGGCCACGCCGAAGCGTGGTCGATGTGAACGAAGGGCCGGTACCGGTCAAAGACGGCTATTTTGCCCTGACCATTTCGCGTCCCGCGTTCTGGATCAAGGCCATGCGGGTGCTCGGCCTGCCGGATCTGGCGGAGGATCCGGAGCTTGCGCAGCCGGGTCTGCGGGGAAAGTTCAAAGATCGCTTTGTTGATCGGGTGGGTAACGCCATGCTCGAGTGGACCCGCATGGATCTCTTCTATGCGCTGGGCGAGCAACGGGTTATTGCGGGACCGGTGCTGACCATGGACGAACTGGCAACCAATCCACAGTTTACGGCCCGGGAATTTCTTGCCCCGGTTGACGACCCTGGCAAACAATATGATGACGTCGCGTTTCCCGGTTCGTTTGCGCGCATGTCAAAGAGCCGCTGGCAACGTGCGGATGGTGCTGCGCAACGACCGCTGTGCAGCGGTTTCAGCACCCCCGGAACAATCAAAGTAA
>JAQBYL010000059.1 GCA_027622495.1 Pseudomonadota bacterium | reverse complement strand
GTTGCCCTGGAGACTGGCCACTATTTCGCCGAAAAGCTGCGCGGCGTGATTTTCATGGATTTCACCGTTGCGCCCCCGGATCAGTATCTTGAGTGGGGTATGCGGGCAGAACGCGAAGGTGTGCAACCAGCCAGAAAGCTACGTGTATATGAAGATCGCCAGACCATCATCGGCCGGTTTCGGCTGTTGCCGGATCAGCCGGGTGTTTATCCGCAGGTGTTGCAGCACATGGCAGAAAACGGCATCAAGCAGGTTGAAGGTGGCTGGACCTGGAAATTCGATCCGGCCCTGTTTGATCACCTGGAGATGGGGGTTGGTCAGCGCGACAAGTTCGCCAGCATGAACTGCCGCAGCGCGGTGATACTGGCCGAACAAAGCGATGACGAAGGCGCATACTTCGCTGATCATATGGCCGAAATAACCGGCGGGTTGTTACCCATTTTCAAGATCCCGGGAACACATCACCACCTGATGTTCGACGAACCCCTCGCTGTGGCGATGGCATTAAAAGCGATCGCTCTCGACTGGATCCGTGAGGATGGCGCAACACAGATACGTGAGCGCCTGAACCACACTTTGAATACCTCTAACCAGACTGATACCAAGTGAGGCGCCATGACATTTGAACTCACCAGTGAACTGATCGCGGCATTGGAATCGCTCGACACCCCGACCGTGTGCAACGCGCTTGAGATTGTTATGCCTGCACGACGTGGCTATGGCTATACCACCCAGCCACTGGTGTGCTCGCGCCCACAGCTTAAACCCATGGTGGGCATTGCACGGACCGCCTCGATCCGCTCGGCTCACCCTTCAGATCTGCGTGGGAAGGAAGCCCGGACTCTGTCTGACAGCTACTACGCATATATCGACAAAGGGCCAAAGCCGAGCATCGTGGTCATCCAGGACCTCGATGGGAATGAACGCGGTTACGGTTCATTCTGGGGCGAGGTGAACTCAAACATCCACAGCGGGTTTGGCTGCCTCGGGGTGATCACCGATGGCAGTGTTCGAGACCTGCCGGACATTGCGCCGGGCTTTCAGATGCTGGCGGATCGGGTTGGTCCTTCACACGCCTTCGTTCACGTGGTCAATTTTGGTGGCGAGATCAGCGTCGCGGGAATGCGGGTGCGCGATGGTGATCTGATCCATGCTGATCAGCATGGTGCTGTGGTGATCCCTCACGATGTTGCGTCTGAAGTAAAAGCCACTGCTGAGGCGATTGCACGGCGCGAAGCGGTGATCATCGGGGCAGCACAGAAACCTGGTTTTAATATCGATGCGTTGCGCAAAGCGCAAGGTGAGGCTTCGGACATACATTAACAGCAGTCAGTGCTGCTGCCGTAGTGTTGCTGCAGGAATGCTGCAACGGTCGAGCCGCTAGCCACGCTCGCGCTGGGCAAGCTCCTCGAGTATTGAGCGGTGTTTTGCACTGTCGAGGGTGTAGAACCTGGCAGCCAGAATCATCACCAGCATGATGGCTGCCGGAACCAGGGTCATCATGTTGTGGATGGCATCGATAGATGCATCAGACTGTGCGCTGTTGGCGACGTATCCAGCGCCTGCCAACGCTGCCAGCACACCTGCCCCCCCAACACTCTTGCCCAGTTTCTGAAAGAAGCTCGACATGGCAAAGATCGCGCCTTCTGCACGTATGCCGTGGCGCAACTGAGCGTATTCAACCGTGTCGGGCAGCATGGCCCAGCCCAGAACAGCCAGTGGCGTTCCACCAAGCGCCATCACACAGCCCCAGAAAAATATCCACTCGATCTGATCGTACGGGGTCAGGTACATCCCCACACAGGATGCGATCGTCACAAGGGCACCAAGTATGATGCCACCCGCTTTGCCAACCCGCTCGGCGATCCTGGGTGTGAAAATCAACCCGATGAACATGATCGGCATGGTGACCTGAAACCAGGTGCCGATCAGGTCGGGCCGCTCAAGGTTGTATTTGAAAAAGTACACCGCAACAGTCTGACGAACCGTGAAAGAAAGCATGCTCCCGGTAAACAGAATCACCACTACCAGCAGAGGCGGATTGATGAACACCACCTTCATGAATTCGGCTAACGTAACATTCTTTTCCACACGCGGGCGCACACGCTCCGAGGTAGCGTAAACAGTCGCCCAGAGCAAAAGCGTTGCCACAAAAGCGTAGATGATCAGCGACCATTGATACCCGGCTGCTTCCGTCTCAAACATCCCAACCAGAGCAGGCATGCCCGCAGAGATAACATACCCGCCGGCAAAGGCACACCCCATACGAACCGTTGACAGAACCGTGCGCTCAGTGTGCGAAGTGGTCATAGACGCAGTGAGGGCTGAATAAGGGATCGTCACCACCGTGTAGGCGAGCCCAAAGCCGACGTAGGTGACATACGCCCACCATAGTTTGTAGGTTTCTCCACCCGGTGGGACGGTAAAGGTGAGCACCGCGAGAAGCCCGAGCGGAATCGCGCCAAACAGAATATGCGGGCGCAACCTGCCCCAGCGACTTCGGGTGCGTTCCATCACCAGACCCATCAGTGGATCGGTGACAGCGTCCACCAGACGGGCAACCAGCAGCACACCGGCGGCGGCGGCAGCACTCAGACCGAAGACGTCTGTGTAAAAATACGACAGATAGGTCATCATCGAGATGAAATAGAGATTAACTCCAAAATCACCTACGCCGTAACCGATCCGCTGCGCGACGCTGAGTTTTTCGCTGATCAGATGACTCCGTCGCTACGAAGCTTGCCAATCTCGTCTTCAGACAGCCCCAGATCGGTCAGTATTTCGTGAGCATTCTGCCCTGCGTCGGGTGCTGCACTTCGAAACTCATCATCCGGCGGGAAGGCACTCAGATTGATCGGACTGCGAATGAGATTGACCTTGCCAAGCGCATCATGAGGAGCCGCCCGCATCATCTTCAGATGTTTGACCTGTTCGTCTTCAAAGGCTTCACCGATATTGTTGATCGGCCCGCAAGGCACACCTTTGGCATTGACCCGCGCAACCAGATCGGCCGTGGTGAACTGCTCAGTCACTGCGTTGATGTCGATGTTGAGCTGCACTTTGTTGTTGATTCTGTCGCCAGGGCGCTGGTAATCCGGATGTTCAAAAAGTGTTCGGGCATCCAGCGCCTCACAGAAACGCTGCCACAGGCGTTGACTCGGTGCTGCAATATTGACCAGACCATCTGAGGATCTGAAGGTCCCCATCGGTGTGGAGGTCGGGTGGTCATTTCCCTGTTGCTCAGGGATCTCGCCCTTCATGGTGTAGCGCGCACCCTGAAAATCGATCTTGCACATCATCGCCTCGAGCAGGGAGGTGTGCACCCATTGGCCAGCCCCAGTACGTTCGCGATGCAGCAGAGCGAGCAGAATGCCCTGCCCCAGAAACATGCCAGCAGAGGTGTCGCTGATGGCAATCCCCACCCGCATGGGCCCTTCTCCAGGGCGGCCGGTAATAGACATGAGACCACTCATGCCCTGCACGATCTGATCAACCCCGGCGCGGTCGCCATAGGGTCCGTCCTGACCAAAACCAGAAATGCTTGCGTAGATGATCGACGGGTTAACTGCCTTTACTGCCTCGTAATCCACCTTCAGTCTGTGCTTTACCTCGACTTTGAAGTTCTCAACGATCACATCAGCATCTTTGGCCAGACGCATGAACAACTCATGCCCTTTCGGATCTTTGAGGTTGAGCGTGAGACCGCGCTTGTTGCGGTGCAGATTCTGCTCATCTGGTCCGCGGCGTGCACCCAGGATTCCGCGCCCGCTTGTGTTCGGATCGGGTGGCGCTTCGATCTTGATTACATCAGCGCCCCAGTCCGACAGCAGCCGGACGGCGGTTGGGCCTGCGCGAGCGTGGGTCAGATCCAGAACACGGATATGCGATAACGGCTGCATGGTCAGCGGATCAACCGGCCGGGAAGCGCATCGGTGGGCTCACCATTGCGGTAGGTCACCTGACCGCTCACCAGGGTTGCCAGATATCCATCGGCCTTCTGCTGAAGCCGTGCGCCACCTGCAGGCAGGTCATGCACGATTTCCGGCAGCCGCACTTTCAACGCCTGGAAGTCGATGATATTCACGTCGGCCTTCATACCAGCTGCTATGGTGCCGCGATCGGTCAGACCCACTGCACGTGCAGTATCGTGGGTCTGGCGTCGAACCAGGGTTGGCAGATCAATCCGTTCGCCGCGGGTGCGGTCCCTGCCCCAGTGTGTGAGCAGACTGGTTATGAAACTCGCATCGCAGATGGTACCCACGTGGGCACCACCGTCTCCCAGACCCATGATGGTGTGTTCGTTGAGGATCATCTCGCGACAGCAATCCAGATTGTTGTCTGCGTAGTTGGCGAACGGTGTGTAAAAGATGTTCTTACCTTGGTTGTCGAGCATCAGATCGTAAATATAGTCCCAGGTATCTCGACCAGCAGCACTCGCCTGCGCTTTTAACGATTTTTCGAGTGTCGGTTCGTAATCGGGCGGATCTTCCATCAGCCACACCTTGCCACCTTGCGCCATGGCGCCGAACAGACGCTGAAACCCCTTGGTCGGGCCTTCGCTCAGAATTCGTGCCTTGCGCTCGGGATCACGCAACGCGGCAATCCGTTTTTCGAGCGGCAGATGGGCAACTTCGTTGTACGCAGGCCTTGTCGTGAACGGGTTCAGCGTGGTGGTTAGACCCAGCAGTATGCCGATTGGTCTCGGCGCCACCTGGCCACGCATAACCCGACCTGACTCGCTGGCAGTCTGAATCTTGCCAAGCAGCTTGCGCCAGCCGTGCGGGCTGATTCCCTGGGCGAGGGAGATAGACATCGGTCGACCACTGGTGTCGACCATCTCTGTGAGAAACGAAAACTCCTCTTCCAGATCATCAAAGTCAGAGATCATTTCGAGCACACCCCGTCCGGCATCCCGCATGCCCATGGCAATACCGCGCAACTCATCGAGTTCGGCTTTCAAAGAAGGTGTAGGTTCGCCCCGGGACGAACGGTGATTGAGCGTGCGTGAACTGGTGAAGCCGAGCGCACCTGCGTTGATCGCCTGGGTGGTCAGCGAGCGCATGAGGGCAATATCTTCCGCTGTAGCAGGTTCGCGATCTGCACCGCGCTGACCCATCACGTAAACCCGTAAAGCGGCGTGCGGTAACTGCGCACCGATGTCCATGTCGAATGTGCGTTGCGACAGGAAATCCATGTACTCGGGAAACGTCTCCCATTCCCAGCTCAAGCCTTCGTTCAGAGCTACACCAGGGATGTCTTCGACACCCTCCATCAGTTCCACCAGCATGTCGTGGTCGGTGGGCCGAACCGGTGCAAAACCAACGCCGCAATTCCCCATCACCACCGTTGTCACCCCATGATGACTGGATGGCGACATCCGGTTAGCCCAGGTGGCCTGACCGTCGTAGTGGGTGTGCACGTCTACAAAGCCAGGTGTTACCAGTGCACCATCTGCATCGATTTCCTGTTCGGCGGATGCTTTGAGATTGCCCACTGCAACAATTTTTCCATCGTCGATCGCCACATCGGCGGTAACCGCTTTCGCGCCGGTTCCGTCAATAAGCGATCCACCCCGGATGATCGTGTCAAATTGAGTCACAGCTGCTCCCTGGTTCAAGTTAAGTAACCCTGAGCATAGCGCGAATCGACATTTGCATCTGCCCTTGGTTTGCGCCCCAGGTGTGGGTATCGGGTGAGCTAATCTGCCGGTTCAGGGGCGCGGAAAACTACGCGTAACCTTTTGATTATCGTGCTGGTCCTTGGTCTGCTGCTGATCGGCGGCTGGATGTTTTTTTCAAGCCCGGGCGCAGATCATCAGACACCGCCAACACCGGTCGCGGGGCTCAGATGGCAGGCGCCGCTACCGCCCACCACCCACAGTGATCGGTTCGAGGCAACCTCGGTCGGTGCCATGTGCCCGCAGTTTCCATCCCTGTTGAGCGGCGGTAGTGAAACCGGCAATGACAGCAGAATCACCGGCGTAGAAGACTGTCTGTACCTCAACATCTGGGCACCCGCCGATGCCAGCAATCTACCGGTCATGGTCTGGATTCATGGTGGCGGCAACCCCATCGGTCACGGCGGCAGTTACGTTGGCCCCCGTCTGGCAACCAGCCAGCAGGTGGTCGTGGTGACGATTAACCCCGACAATTTCGGTGACGGCGTAGTGTTTCCAGCCATGACCGCACAGCAGATCTTCAGTGACCAGGCCAACTACAACGCAGTGCCGGTCATCCTGGGAACAAACCGTGACGAAACTGCACTGTTCATGGCGCGCAATCCGGAATACACCTACACCTACTTCGGCATCTTTTCGCGTCTCAAAGATCCCGCCCACTACAAACGCCTGGTTCACTATCAGTCCCAGGCGTGGAAAGAGCGTGGTGTGGACAGCCTTGCTCGCCTCATGAGAGCAAATGGTCATCCGGATGTGTTCGCCTATCGTTTCGACTGGGACGAAGAACCCAGCCTGCTCGGCTTCGATCTTGCCACAGCTCTCGGCGCGGCCCATGGCCTGGAAATCGCCTTTGTGTTTGGTGAATTCGAGCGCGGCATGGGGCTTTCATACCTTTATCCGGGTGATGAGGCGCAGTATCGACTGTCTGACAGCATGATGAGTTACTGGGCGGCGTTCGCATGGATGACAAGATCGTGGACACCGCGTCAATCAAACGCGATCTGGCAAGTGATCCACACTTCGATCAACATCCGTGAGCGCTGCCAGTTGTATGTGAACATGTTCCGACGGAACGCCGCTTGGGATGAGACCGAATATCTGAGCCTGGGCGGAAGTGGCTGCGGAGAGTTTGATCCGAAGTCGCTTGCGTCGTTCTAGAACACGTTAACCAGCATCCTTAAGCACCGGGGTCAGATCGGTGATTCCGGCCTGCGGATACTTTCCATACACCACTTCATTTCCCGGTGCCGGACGCCGTGGAACGTTCTGCGCAAGAATGAGTGAGCACACGGCAAAGCTCGCACCGGTCAGGAACACGGCCGCGGGCGAGACGATCCACACAAAGCCCAGAAGAACCGGAATCACAACGGCTGCGATGTGATTGATGGTGAACGAAACACCGGCATTGCTGGCAATGTCCGCTGGATCGGCAATCTTCTGAAAATAGGTGCTCACGGCAATGTAGAGGGCGAAAAACATGTGGTCTATCACATACAGCCCGGCTGCCAGGTAAGCGTCTGTAACAAACGCGTAAGAAACAAATACAACAATCAGCCCAACGTATTCGATCGTGAGTGCATTACGTTCCCCTATCCGGGCAATCAACCGGCCAATTCGTTCCGCAAAGATCCAGTTGAATAAATAGTTGACCAGAAACAGCAGCGTAATCTCCGCCGCGCCGTAGCCGAACTTTTCAACCATCAGGAAGGCGGCAAACACGGTAAAAATCTGCCGCCGCGCACCGGACAGAAAAGTCAGCCCATAGTAGAGCCAGTAGCGTTTACGCAGCACCAGATGCTTACGCTGCTCGGTGGGGGCGGTGAACTTTGGAAAGCTGATCCAGATGAGGATGGCGAGCCCCATACAAAGACCCCCGGCCAGAAGAAAAATCCACATAAACTCAAGGTTAAATGCCTCAAGCAGGCCATAGACCACGGCGTACACAATCAGCGAAGTAATTGCCCCAACCGAAATCAACTTTCCAAGCACCCGGGGGGCGTCAACCTGACTCAACCACTGCAACGACAGCGATTGCTTGAGTGTTTCGAAATAGTGAAACCCGATCGACATCAGCACGGTGGTGAAATACAGGCCGTAGACCGTGGGGAACAACCCGGTCAGCGCAACCCCGAGCCCGAGCAGTGCAAGGGACGCCACCGCAAACGTCTGCTCGCTGACGATCAACAGCACAAACACCGTGGTGAACGCGAGAAAGCCAGGGATCTCCCGCAGACTCTGCAGTGTGCCGATCTCAACGCCGGTAAAAGCTGCCTGCTCCACGGCAAAATTGTTCAGCAGCACGGACCAGGTATTGAACGCCAGGGGCATGGCGATGCTCATGAGGATCAGCAGCCCCTCAGGCCGGGAGAATCGTTTGAGCCATCCCTCAGTCACTGTGCGCAACACCACTTCACCTGCAGGTTAAAAAACGATCCGGGGCATCTTACCCGGATTGAAAACGCAGGTGCAGGGGGCAGACAGTAGCGCAGAAGCGCAAGCGGTATCAGCCATCACATAGGCAACGCCGCCGTGTGATAACAACAGGCGCAGCTACCTGTTCAGCGTTGTGATCAGCCATGCATGGTCAGACCGCCGGAAACACTGATCGTCTGGCCGACGATGAAGTCAGCATCGGCGCTGGCCAGAAAGGCCACCATGCCTGCGACATCCTCCGGTGTGCCCAGACGCTTGAGCGGGATGGCTCGCTTGAGGCTTTCCATCAGACGCACACCGGCTTCGCCAGTGTCGGCAAAACTTGCAAGCAACGGCGTATCACTCGGCCCAGGGCAAACCGTGTTGAGCACAACGCCTTTGCGGGCAAGCTCCCGGCACAGTGTTTTTGTGAACGCAATGATTCCGCCCTTGCATGCTGAATAAACGGATTCCCCTGACGACCCGACTCTACCGGCATCCGATGCGATATTGATCACCTTGCCACCGCCCCGCTCAACCATGCCGGGAACCACGATGTGGTGCAGGTTGATCGGGCCATAGAGATTGATGTCGATGACTTTTTTCCAGAATTCCGGATCGGTGTCGAGAAAGTTCACCGGCTTGTCCCAACCGGCGTTGTTGACCAGAATGTCGATGCCTTTGTTACCCGCAGTCAGACTCTTGACCGCGGCTTGCACCGCACCATAGTCACTGATATCGGCCGCTGCAAAAGCAACCTTGTCTGCACCGACGGTTTCGATCAGTCGACCACCGCCTTCGGCGTCGCGATCGATAACCAGGCAATGCACACCTTCCACAACAAAACGTTCGACAATGCCTTTCCCGAGGCCGCTCACACCACCGGTAATCAATGCCGTTTTGCCCGTCAGACCACGCATGCACGCACTCCTCCTCTGCCCAGGCGCAAAAGGGTACCATAGCTTTTTACAGACCAACTCATCGCAGGCTGGTTATGCGCACGTGCACATGGGCACCAACGGTTTTTCGCGGAACGCAGGTGGTTGAGCGGACCCCGCCTACTGCCATGCCAGCAGGCGACGATCTCACCGGCATGATCCGCAGTTTTGTGCAGCGGGTTGAAGATCTGAACATCAGTCACCTGCTGATTGCCCAGCGCTGGTGGGGCAACGGCGAAGAGATCGAAGGATCATCGCTCGATTGCCTGGCCATGACCGCCTGGTTCGCAGCCCTCACCTCTAAGGTCAAACTGATCACCGCTGTTCATCCGGGATTTTTCCAGCCAAGCGCTATCGCCAAATGGGGTGCCACCATCGACCGTCTGACTAACGGTCGCTGGGGGATCAATGTGACGAGTGGCTGGAACCTGGCTGAATTCGAAATGTACGGCATCGACGCACTGAGTCATGACGAAAGATATCAGCGTTCAGCAGAATTCATCGAGGTGATGCGTGCAGCATGGGCGGGTAAAAGCAGCTACCGCGGAGCTTTTTACCAGACCAGTGATCTGGACATGGAACCCCGTCCTACCGCTGCACTGGAGATCTTTCAGGGGGGCCAGTCAGACTCAGCCATCGCTATGGCGGCGGAGCATTCCGACTGGATGTTTCTGAATGGCGGCCCGCCGGAGAAGATCGAAGGGATTATCAATAAGGTACGAAGTGCGGCCAACGCTCGAGGGCGCACGGTTCGGTTTGCCCTGTATGCAGCCCCTGTGTGCAGAGCCACCACCGACGCAGCCTGGGATGAGATCAACGCAAAGCTAAGCCAGGTGGATGCGGATCTGGTTCGCAAACGACGCTTGCGCGTGGACGGTGCGCAAGGCATGTGGGCAGACACCAATGACCCTCTGTCGGCCCTGGATACCAACGAAGGCTATGCCTCGCGCCTGATCGGTTCGCCGCAGGAAATCGTGCGCCGGGCCCGGGAGTTCCAGCAGATGGGCGTCGACATGCTGCATCTGGATATCCGCGACAAACTGTTCGTCGCCGAAGCCCTGCCTGCCATCCAGGCGTTCTAAAGCAGGTTATTCGAGGCTGGACAGACTCGGTGGTCGGGTGTAAGTTGCTGTACTAGTTATGCAACACACTATGACAGTTACCCCGCAGCCTGGCGCCACTCGACATGAGCGATTGGAACGAAACTCAGCCCATCTACCTGCAGATCCGTGAATTGATCCTGAAACGGATCCTGAGCGGTGATATCAGCGAAGGCGAAGCCATCCCATCGGTGCGTCAGGTGGCGGCCGCAGAACGCATCAACCCGTTGACCGTGTCGCGGGCATTTCAGCTTCTGGTGGATGAAGGTCTGATCGAGAAGCGTCGCGGGCTGGGGATGTTTGTATCTGAAGGGGCGCGTGCAAGGGGGCTCGAGCGCGAGCGCAATCGTTTTCTGACCCAGGAGTGGCCGGAGACCGTCCGCCGCATGCGAAGCCTTAACCTTGATGTTGCGGATCTGCTGCAACCCGAGCAGAACCGATGAGCCTCGCGAAAGCAACAAACTTAAGCAAAACCTACGGCAATCTGCGCGCCCTCGACGGCTTTGACATGACCGTCGAGCCAGGCCGCATCGTTGGCCTGATCGGTCCGAATGGATCGGGTAAAACCACAGCCTTGAAAGGCATGCTGGGGCTCATCCGGCTGGACAGCGGTGATCTCGACGTGTTGGGCCTTAATCCCTATCGTGACCGCGAAGCACTCATGCGCAGAGTCGCCTACATCGTCGATGTTGGGATTCTGCCGCGCTGGATGAAGGTGGGTGACCTGCTCGATCTCGTGGAAGGTGTGCACCCCACCTTTACCCGCAGCCTGGCAGAAAAAGGTCTGTCGACCACACAGATTCAAAAAAACAAGAAAGTCCGCACCCTGTCGAAGGGCATGATCGCGCAACTGCATCTGTCGATTATTCTGGCCATCGAAGCTGACCTTTTAATCCTCGACGAACCCACCCTTGGTCTGGATATTCTGTTCCGTCAGGAATTTTATGATCGGGTGCTGAACGAATATTACTCACCTGAACGAAGCGTGCTGATCACAACGCACGAAGTGCGCGAGATTGAACATATTCTGACCGATGTGACCCTGATCCATCGCGGTCGTGCCTGCTTGAACGCGGCCATGGCCGATCTGCCGTCGATGTATCTGAAGGTCACCACCAGTTTGAAGGCCGCGCCCGAGATAAAGGAGCTGAAACCACTCACCGAACGCCAGACCCTCAAGGGGCACGAATACATTCTGGCAGGTGCTGACCGATCGGTGCTGGAGAAGTACGGAGACGTGACAACGCCAAATCTTGCCGAACTCTTTGTTGCGATCATAGGAGAACAGCAATGAACGCCTGGTCTGCACTTTTCAAAAGGGAGTGGTTAGAGCATCGTCAGGCCTACCTGCTGGCACCTTTGATTCTTCTCGGTGTGGTGGTTCTGTTCCTGGCAACATCGCTGAGCCTTGGCAGCACTGGTGTTCGGGTGAGCTCAACTACACAGTCAGATGGGCAGACCAGCAACTTTGAACACATTGGCTCATTGAGTGATCTGCTTGCCCTGTCTTTAGAGGGCAGACAACTGAGCGAGCCTGAGCTGACCCAGTTACTTGATCAGATCACCAGCGCTGTAGCGCTTCCGTTCAACTACCTGTTCCTGGTTATTCTGGTCTTTGTGCTGACCGGTTCGCTCTTTGAAGACCGCCGCGACCGGACGGTCCTGTTCTGGAAATCCCTGCCAGTCAGCGATCTGAAGTCGGTTCTGAGTAAACTGATTCACGGCATGTGGATCGCCCCGCTGGTCACCATCGCCGCCATCGTGGTCGCGCAGATCGCGGTGCTGCTGATGGTCACCAGCCATCTGGGTGATAACCCCACCACCAGCGCAAGCAACGTGTGGCTCAACTCAAACCTGGTATTCAGCACTCTGGAATTGATGGGCTGTTATGTCATCGCCGGTTTGTGGTCGCTCCCGCTGTATTCCTGGATCCTGCTGGTGTCGGCAACCGTCCGGCAACTGCCCCTGGTGTGGGTGCTGCTGACGCCCTTGCTGCTGATCTATGTGGAGAGCATCGTAGTCGGGACCAGCTATCTGAAAACTGGAATCATGACCCACCTGCCCATCCATGTGCTGCCCCGTGCGGCGTCAAGCGACACAGCGGGACGAGACTTTGGCAGTGTGCTCGATCTGTTCACCACACCCGACATGTGGATTGGCTTGTTAGTCGGCGCTGCCCTTCTGTACGCTGCGGTGGAGATCCGCCGCCGGAACAACGAAATCTGAAGCCCCGTTCACAAATCGGGGCTCGGGCATTTGCCCCCTCAAATGTGGTCGACGAACACGTGCTCTTTGGCGATCCACATACTGGACCTGCTGAAATCAATGAAATTTCTCTCATCTTCGATCGCCCGCCGTCCGGCCTGTTTGCGCTCTGGTGTCGTCGCCGCCGTGATCGAACGATCCATCCACACCTCCGCATGACCGTCATAGGCGGCGACTTCGGTGCCACGCGCATCGCGCAGGGCCGCCTCCAGATCATCTTCGAACCGATGCACCTGCATATACCGTGCGATACCAGAACCGGCTGCCTGACGACGGATAATGGGGCCGTGGTTGCTGTACCAGTAGCGCTGCATATCGGCCAGATCTACCCCCGGTTTACGCCGGAGCGGAAAGTACAGCTTCACAAAGCTGCTGCGGGGGCGGGCAACAATGTTCTCAGGCGTTGGATTCACCTGCGGATATTCATGCGCAAGCCACAACGGCGATGCTGCCAGATCAATGAACTTCGCTTCGTCTGCCACCAATGCAGCCGCTGCTTTTGCACCAGCATCGCTCGCCATCGCATCAACGAGCGCCTGACGGTTTTCGAACCAGACTTCGGCCACACCATCGTATATTGGTTCCATGCCGCCGCGCGCCTTCGCCATCGCTTCGTTGATTGGATCATCGAGTGTGTGAACCTGAACGTACTTCATCGCATTGATGTGTTTTGCATGGCTCGCAACCAGCGGGCCGTGCTCCTGGAGCCAGTACTTGTGAAAAGCGTCAATGGTCAGGCCGGCCTTGCGCCTCAACAGAAATACAATGCGGATCATGGTCAGATACCGTCGCGTTTGAGGCTTGCGTAACTGCGATCGATAAAACCCGCAGGATCACCGAATTTCGCATCCAGGTCCGCCGTTGGCTTTGCCGCCAGTATGGCGG
>JAQBYL010000058.1 GCA_027622495.1 Pseudomonadota bacterium | reverse complement strand
TACCCGGTCGAGCAGATCGTTGATGAAAGTCTGTGGGATTCGCCCTGCCATGCGCTTAAGCCTACCACCTCACAATGGGCAACGTACCGGTTTGGAACCCCTTGACTTAAACCAGGTTGATCAGCGCCCGTAGGAGTCGTCAAAGCGCACGATATCGTCTTCACCGAGGTAGGCGCCTACCTGCACTTCAACCAGTTCAAGAAGCGATTTACCAGGGTTCCTGAGCCGATGGGCGGTCCCCAGAGGTATATAAGTGCTCTCATTTTCGGCAAGCGAAAAGGTTTCGTTGCCGCGGGTTACCTCTGCTGTGCCCCGAACCACCACCCAGTGTTCGGCACGATGCTCGTGTCTTTGCAGCGATAGACTGGCGCCGGGGTGCACCTTGATCCGCTTGACCTGATAACGCTGACCCTGGCCTACACTTTCATAACTGCCCCACGGTCGGAACACCTCGCGATGCGAGATATATTCCTCACGCTTGTCGGCTTTGAGCCTGGCTACGATAGTCTTCACCTGCTGAACCTGAGCCTTGTCCGCAACCAGCACAGCATCAGCAGTTTCGACAATAACCAGGTCGCGAACGCCGATGGTCCCCACCAGCCGGTCCTGGGCAAGCACATAGGAATTTTCGGTATCCAGGGCCACCACATCGCCCTTGAAATAATTCCCCTGCTCATCTTGCTTTGAAGCTTCCCACATGGCTGCCCAGCTGCCGATGTCGCTCCAGGCAAAATCAACCGGCAACACACTGGCCCGGCGGGTGTGCTCGAGGACCGCATAGTCGATGGAGTTTGACGGGCTCGAAAGGAACGCATCCCCTGGGCGGAAAAAATCCAGGTCTTTTCTTCCTTCACGGACCGACTTTTCAACGGCGGCGGCCATCTGCGGTTCATAGCAGCGTAGTTCGTCCAGATAGGTCGCAGCATCCAGCATGAACATGCCGCTGTTCCACAGATAATTGCCTGCAGCGAGGTAGGTTTGCGCTGTTTCCTGATCCGGCTTTTCGACAAAGCCCCCCACCGGTTGCACCCCTTCGCCGGTGCTCTCGAGCCGGATATAGCCGTAGCCGGTCTCCGCCCGTGTGGGGGTGATCCCAAACGTAACCAGTTCACCACCCGCAGATGAAATCGCGGCGGTCCGAACTGCCGCCACGAACGCGGCGGTGTCTTCAATCAGATGATCGGACGACAGCACCATCAACTGGGCACCTGGGGTTTCTGCCAGCGCCACATGCGCCGCCAGCGCAATAGCCGGCGCCGTGCTGCGACCTTCGGGTTCCAGAATGATGCTTTGCCATTCCACCCCCACTGCGCGGCACTGCTCGGCCACTAAGAACCGGTGCTCCTGGTTGCACACCAGCACCGGTGGTCTGGCCGTTGCTTCACGGGCCCGGATGAGGGTGTTCTGCAGCAGTGAGTGTTCGTTAAAAAGAGCGTGAAACTGCTTCGGAAAGAGTTCGCGAGACAGGGGCCACAAGCGGCTTCCGGCGCCACCGGCAATGATGACCGGGACGACGTTGTTCACTTAATCTCCCAGACGGGCTTTGACTTTCGCGCTCAGGCTCGCCATGTCCGCGCGCCCATGGGCGGCTTCTTTGAGCCGCGCCATCACCTTGCCCATGTCTTTCATGGTCACCGCGCCGGTTTCGTTGATGATGTCGCTCAGCAGGCCATCCAGTTCCGCCTCGCTCAATGCCACGGGCATAAATTCCTGGATCAGATTGATTTCGAACTGCTCCTGCTCGGCCAGATCATTGCGACCGGCAGAGGTAAATTGAGCAAGGGAATCATTGCGCTGCTTGAGCATGCGATTGAGGATCGTGAGAACGTCGTCGTCAGTAAGCTCACGACGCTCATCGACTTCAATCCGCTTGATCTCTGAGTTAATCAGGCGCAGCGCACCAAGGCGCTGTTTCTCGCGGGCTTTCATGGCGACTTTTGTGGCGTCGCCGATCCGGGTTTTGAGCTCCGCCATAACCGGCTTCTGCTAGAAGGACTTCTCGAAGCGACGGGTCTCGCGCTGCAGTTTCTTCTGGTGGCGTTTTACGGCAGCCGCGGCTTTGCGTTTGCGAACTGAGGTGGGCTTTTCATAGAACTCGCGACGTCGCACTTCGGACAACACGCCCGCTTTTTCGCAGCTGCGCTTGAAGCGTCGCAGAGCCACATCGAAGGGCTCATTTTCTTTCACCCGAACACTCGGCATATTTTCTGGCCTGACCGTAAAAAGGGGCGCGAGTTTACTTAGAAAAAACGGCTTTTGCAAAACCCAAATTGGGCGCTGGTAAAACTCTACGATTCAATTCCAACACCCCATCGAATGCCACGGCGCAGCAATTCGTAGAAGACTGGGTAGTTCCAGGCACAGCGGACCACGGGTGCTACGTCGAGGATCGGTTGCATGTCGTACTTGCCGGTACAGTGACCCAGCATCAGATACAGCACCTCACCTTTGCCCACAGGGTGCACATACATCTGCGGCTGAGATTCCCGGTCCGTGCCGAAACTCGACCGCGCATAGCCTTTCGATGGCGCGTTGTAGCTTGCGCTGAGCAGCACCTGAGTGTCGCCGAAGAACTCACAATAGTAGGGCTCATCTTCGATCTCAAAATCAGCCAGGCCGCGGGTCAGGGGACTTTTCTCAGACGTCACCTGCACTTGAAAGGTCTGCACAGCCGGATGCGCAACGAATCTCGAACCCAATGTCTGCATCAGGTGCGGCGCCTTGTCCGGGGTATCGGCTTTTCCGCCTGCCAGTTCCACCAGCGCATTGGTGCCATGCAGTGCAAACCAGCGACCCCCGGCCTCCACGAACTCCCTCAAGCCAATCTGCTGCTCTTCGGTGGGACACAGATCACAGGTGTAGGTGATCAAGAGCCTTGCGGACTTGATGGCGGCAATATCGGCGTAGCTGTCTGCAACCCGGACCCAGACGTCTTCGTGCTCGGCCAGAAGCTTCAGAAGTTCGAGTCTCGAGAAGTTGGTATCGTGGTATTTCGCATTGCACACCAGAGACACATCGATTCTTTTATTAACGCTTTGATCCGCCATGTTCGACTCCGTTACGGCTGCTTGCGCTCCAGGTAGTAATCGGAGGGCAGTAAATGATGGGTATCAACCCGACCGGCGATGAAGTCATCGATGGTCTTGTGAAAATGGCGGAGCCGGATCTCCTGATCACTCAGGATCATGCCCTTGAAGGAGTCTGAGGCAATCCCCGCCTGGATGGTCGCCATGTTTGAGCCATCCTGTGCAAGCACGTTGGCAAATACCGGGTCGAACGTGTCTCCGAAGGCCGCGGCGTAGTCAGCGCTGCCATCGTCAACGTGGATCAGGTGAGGTGGCCGTTTGCGCCTGGGCGCAGCACCCGGTTGCCGGCGCGAAACGATAAAAAAGTCGTAGTAGCACTTCGCAGGATCGGTCGCATGCGGCCGATAGCGGAATACCGCCCCGCCTTCAGGCGTTTGCGTGAATGTGGTATTCGGGAAAAACGTGTAGTGATACTGATGCACAAGCTGCTCATCGTTCATGTTCCTGAACGGCAGATGGGTTTCGTTTTCCAAAGAGCGCCGGTGACGAATCTCCAAAAGATGCACGTCCTTGGCGGCACAGCCGTGTTCACCTCCCTGATTGCGGCCCATCATGTGCGCCCGAAGCGGCGTCATGGTTTCACGATCTTCTACCACTTCGCTCACTGTACGGTTGAAATTCAACATGCGGGAGTGAATGCCCCATAACTCGATGGGGATATCGTGACCCTCACCGAATTCGATCATGTCCGGGTGCAGCGCGGCAAAGTGATAACTTTCGTTGAAGGCATCCACCGCATGCTTCCAGTTCCCGGCCCATTCGAAGGTCTGAACGTTGATCAGGTCCCATTCCTCGAACTCGTAGGTTTCAAGGTGGGTGCCGATCTCACCCAGATATTCGCGGACGGGACAGGCTTTGATGTCCATGTTGAACCATACCCAGCCACCCCAGAATTCAACCTTCACCTCGGGGAGACCCAGCTCTGCAACAGGCACGCCGTTCGCAAACTGCTGGAACAACTCCGGCGCCGCCACCTGTTTCAGTGAACCGTCCGTGTTCCATTGCCAACCGTGGAATGGGCAGGTGAAAGTATCGAGGATGCCACTCTCAGCCTGGCATAAACGGTTCCCCCGATGCTGGCACACATTGTAGAAACCGCGTATTTCGCCATCGTCACCTCGAACGAACAGGAACGACTCCTTGCCGAGCTGGTGTACATGAAATGATCCGGCTTCTTCAAAGTCGTCGACGCGGGTTACCAGCTGCCAGGTTTTTGTCCAGATATGGTCCCATTCGCTCTTCATGAACTCAGCGGACAGATAGCGCTCACCATCCAGCCGTTCCAGACCGAGCCCTTTAGTCGTCGCTCTGGGCATAAAGGGCGGGGCTTTGAACTCCCCCGTGCGCGGGTTCTCGCGGTTCATGAATTCCAGTTCAACCTGGCCCATAGCCGTGTGCTCCTGTTCTTAAGCGCTCCGCCGTGGCAGTGGATCGCGAGTTTGGTCTTTCAGCCACCGGTCGTTGAGTTGACCAGCATGCCGATTACTATGCGCATACTGTTTTATCACACGAGGAATCCCATGAGCACGCCAAAATTCGAACATATCCGCTACGAAACTGAAAAAGGCCGGGCGCGCATCACGCTCAATCGACCCGAGAAGCGCAATGCCCTGTCAATCGATCTGGTGGAGGAACTGCGGGACGCCCTGTGGGAGGCGGATGACGACAAATCGGTTCACTGCGTGATCCTGAAAGGCGAAGGCTCCTCTTTCTGCGCCGGTTACGACCTGACTGCGAAAAGACAGCGCACCGACGATGGCATTGAGCGCCGCGATGGCCGCGGCATCGACAACGATGCCTGGAGCATCGAGCGCTTTCAGCGCAGCCTTCGCACCCTCACCGAAATGCACAAGCCATCCATCGCGCAGATCCATGGTAACTGCCTGGCCGGTGGCACCGACCTTGCACTTTTTTGCGACATCCTCATCTGTTCCGACAATGCCAACATCGGATACTCAGCACTGCGCAACATGGGTGCCGCCCCCAATCAGATGTGGCTGTACAACTGCGGTCCACAATGGACCAAGCGACTGCTGCTCACAGGCGACACCCTGAGTGGCAAAGATGCAGCGCACATCGGGTTAGTACTCAAGTCGGTTCCCGAGGAGTATCTTGAAAACGAAGTGGAAGGTCTGGCAGATCGGTTGAGCTGGATCGATCCGGAGATGCTGTCAGCAAACAAGCGAATCATCAACATCGGCATGGAACTCATGGGTGCTCAGGTTCTGCAACGGCTCGCCGCCGAAAACGATGCCCGCGCTCACACCACCAAGGCGGCACGTGGTGTGTTCAAGCAGATCGCAACGGAAGGTTTGAAAGCTGCACTGCAGACGCGCGATGCACCGTTTGGCGACAGCCGCGCTCGTGTGCTCGGCCCTGAGCTTCGCGACGAACAAGGCCGGCTGATCGAACTCGCTTAGAGGTCCACGCAATGGGATGTTCTGGTCAGATCATGCACAGAGCAGGCTGGACTTTGCTCGTCATTGTCAGTGCATCCTTTGCTATCGCACAAGCTGAGGAGGAAGCAGAGCACATACCCTGTGATGAAGCTCTGCTCTACGAGACCGCTGACGCACATCCTGACATCAGGTGGACGTCCATGAATCCCAGTGTTGGTAACAAAGGCCTGTCTTGTCTGTTCAGTTCAGCACGAGATGATGCGACCATCGAGTTTCAATCCTATTTCTCCAGCGGGCTTTACCAGTTTGCGCGGGAGTGTGAGACCGTTGGCTTCGACATCTACCGGCTGTTTGAATACAAGAACAAGTCTCGCCCCTACCTGCTCCGACTGCACCGTGATCCGTTTGTGGACCCCAAGACTTTTGTGGTGACTGTTTCTCTGTTCCGCGAAGAGTCCGGCACCTACCACCATCTGATTGGCCTCAAACGCTGCGGTCCAGATTCTTGACAGAGAAAAGCCTAATTTTCCTTCGCCCTATATTGACCCGGTAACTGATGCCAGCGAGGATGCGCACCCTTTTCAATACCGGTTATACGCATGAAGTCCTTAATGGTGGTGGTGCTCTGTATCGCTGTGCCGCTGACGGCATCTGCTACAGACAACGACCCGGGAATCTGGACTGCGTTTTCCACCACGGATACCTTCCAGGCTGATGGCAAAGACAGTCGGTGGCACTACTGGGTAGATGCTCAGGCGCGCTATTTTGATGTGGGCAGCGGCATCAATCAGTGGTTGATCCGGCCCGCCGTCGGCTATGCGATCAACGACAACACTAAAGGCTGGTTTGGCTATGCCCGGTTTCGAGCGCGAAACCGAAGTGGAGACGTTGCCGACGAAAACCGATACTGGCAGCAGGTCGACTGGACCGCCAGAAACTGGACCGGGTCTCGCCTGACCTTGCGCGCAAGACTTGAACAGCGTTCAGTCAGTGTGGGTGACGACGTTGGTGTCGTTTTTCGTTTAATGGCCAAGTACGTCCGGCCAATTGGCGAAGGCGGAACTTCTAATCTGGTTCTTGCGTTTGAACCGTTTTTCAACCTCGCAGATACAGATTGGAGCGGCGAAACCGGCCTGCGGCAAAACCGTGTGTTCGTTGGCTTCGACCGACGCTTGAGTGAGCAGGTTACCCTGGAAGCTGGCTACATGAATCAGTACATCTGGTTTGAGGACAGCACGGATCGCAGCAATCACCTTGCCGTTTTCAATTTTAAAGTGAAACTGTGACCACCTTTCTGCTGCGCTCGAGCCGGGTTCTGCTCGGCACGTTCGTCGGCTTGTTTGCAGGATTGGCGGCGCACGCGAGCACGATACACTGGGAAGGTGGTGCTGACGTCCTCCGGTGATGGTGGATTACAGATCTCAGAAATCAGCTACACCTTCTTTCTGCAGGCCGATCGTTCTTTGATGATCGGGCTTATCGATCCCTCTGCGTGGCTTGATCGAGGACGCATCGCAAACGACGAGAACAAACATTTTCTGAATGGCAGCTTTGTGCAGAACGCGACAATTGAGTATCCTGACTACACAGTCGGCGGGGTGTTTCGCGCACCTGGCAATAGTTCACGTCCGGAGATAACCGTCGTGGTTTCCGGGTCTGATGGTATTACTGATGTTCCGGATCGATCCTACCAGGACCTGCTTGATCTCAACTCCGAAGGCCGCGGTTTGTTCCTGGGTGCCGGGGCCAGCTGGTTGTTTGATCACTGGTCATTTCGAGCCGGTGGGTGGTTCAGAAACGACGATCATCCCGTGTGAACATGGCAGGGCGAGGGTAGACAGAACCATCATCGCGACCACATCAATGCGGATGCGCTCGGCAATGAAGAGCACGAGAACGACCTCGATGCTGACGCCTTCCAGGTAGTCGGAGAACGTTGCCATATCCGCAGTAAGCCCTGAGGACTGTGCACGGTCTGTTTGTCAGACACAAGACGGAAGAAGCAGACCGGAAAAGACGATGATCGCAAACAGTCACCCTGCTACCATCATGGCAACCGTTGTGGTTTTAAAGGAGAAATAATATGAGAGCAATTTGGCTGGTTTTATTAGTCTCGGTCTGCTGGCAGGCACCGGTAATCGCAAACACCGCTGACGACTGGATGTCTGATGTATTGCTTGCCGCATCGGACGATCGAAAAGATAAGCGTGATGAACGCGGCCGTTCCGATGAACGACACGACAAACGGGACTGCCGGCAGGAAGAAGGTGTCGTAGGTGACGACAAACGGGAATGCAAGCAGGAAGAGGTTCGCGATGGGGTTCGAGGTAACAAAGGGGGCGATGACGACGAGGATTAGGGTCACTCCTCTTCCTATGTTCAACGCCCGAAGGCTTGAGATCCGGTGACCATCACGCGGGCGGAGGAACCACCACCGGATCCTTCCCACGGAAATTTTTCCGTCTTCACTATCAGGAAAACCAAATGGAAATAAAAAAACATAACGGAATATTTGTTGGCGGAGCGTCAGGCATGGCGTTGGCGACCGCGGAACTTTTTCGTGAGAAAGGCGGTAACGTGGCCATCCTTGATCTGCCCAAATCAGCAGGTGCCGCTGTAGCCGAACGCCTCGGCGGGACCTTTCATCCCTGCAACGTGATGGATTATGCAGCCACCGAAAAGGCCATCGACGAAGCCGTGCAGGCTCTGGGTTCCGTCCACTTCTGCTGTAACACAGCCGGTGGTGGTCTGGCGAAAAGAACGCTAACCAGAGAAGGTCCTCATCCGCTCGAGGAGTTTCAACGGGTGATCGATCTGAACCTGATTTCCGCTTTCAACATTTCACGTCTGATCAGCGCAAAGATGGCGCAGAACGAACCCAACGAAGATGGTGAGCGCGGCTGCATCATCAACACCGCCTCCATCGCAGCCTTTGAAGGTCAGATCGGGCAGGTTGCCTACGCGGCGGCTAAAGCAGGTATCGCGGGTATGACTTTTGTCATGGCCAGAGACCTGGGCAGCATGGGTATTCGAACAAACGCAATCGCACCGAGTCTGTTTGATACGGGGCTCACTTCCGGCATCCCCGAAGAGTTTGCTCTTGCCTTAACCAAAGACGCTGCGTTTCCGAAAAAGATGGGCAAACCCATTCACTACGCCATCCAGGCGATCTCGATCTATGAGAACGCGATGATGAACGGCGGCACAATCAGAGTGGATGCCGGTCAGCGTTTCGGACCGAAGTAGCTTGAGAAGACAAACATGACAGAACAACAGCCTAGCGTGAGCCGCTTTCCGGTCCCCACGCTTTCTGAATTGCCCGAAGACATTCGATCGCGCATCGAAGAAGTGCAGCAGAAATCAGGCTTCGTGCCAAATGTGTTTCTCGTGCTCGCACACCGACCGGATGAGTTTCGTGCGTTCTTTGCCTATCACGATGCCATCATGGACAGGCCCGGCAACCTCACCAAAGCCGAGCGGGAAATGATCGTTGTGACCACAAGCGCACTTAATCAGTGTCAGTACTGTGTGATCGCCCATGGCGCAATACTGAGAATCCGGGCAAAGAACCCACTCATCGCGGATCAACTTGCAACCAACTACCGTAAAGCAGATATAACCCCTCGACAGCGGGCCATGCTGGATTTCGCGGTGCAGGTATCTCAAGCCGCTCACACGGCGAGTGATGAAGATCTCGAATCACTGCAAACCCATGGTTTCAGTGACGAGGACGCATGGGACATTGCTGCAATTTCTGCGTTTTTTGCGCTGTCGAATCGGCTGGCCAACGTTACCAGCATGCGACCCAACTCGGAGTTTTACAGCATGGGTCGGTGAGAGATTAGTCGTCTTGTGCCACGAAGGCACCGGATGACGCCGAACAACGGAATACGTTTGGCTGCAAACCAGTCAACGATGGATATCTGGCCACCACTTCAGCGGTGACCTCTGTTGCCTGTGATCGTGGAATCAGGGCAATCACACACCCTCCAAAACCTCCCCCGGTCATGCGCACGCCACCGCAATCACCGATCACAGACCTGACGATCTCGACCAGCGTATCGATGGCAGGAACCGTTATCTCAAAGTCACGCCGCATGGATTCGTGCGATGCACACATCAGTTCGCTGACCTGACTCATATCTCCGGCGGGGAGCGCTTGTGCCATCAGCAGCGTACGTTGGTTTTCGGTAATCACATGACGCGCCCGACGGACATCATCATCACCCAGATCGGCTGCGGCAGCACTCAGTTGATCAAGGTTCACATCACGCAACGCCTGGACGCTGAAGTGTCTCGCGACCTCTTCACACTGCTGACGGCGCAGATTGTACTCACCATCAACCAACTGACGTTTGACGTTTGAATTGATGACGAGGAGATCAACGTCTTTCGGCAGCAGGACAGAACGAAATTCCAGACTGCGACAGTCAATGAGAAGTGCGTTGTTGGCTTCGCCGTGCGCCGCGATCAGTTGATCCATGATTCCGCACTTACAACCCACGAAGTTGTTTTCTGCAGCCTGACCGATACGGGCTGCAGTCAGGCCATCGATGGGCTCGCCACTCAACTGAGTCAGTGCACGGATGAGCGCGATTTCCAGCGCCGCCGATGAGCTGAGACCGGCGCCTATGGGTACATTCCCGAAGATCGTGATGTCTGCACCGGTGAGCCGGTAGCCGCAGGCAAACAACTCACTGACCACCCCTCTCAGATAGTTGCTCCACAGGTGGGCGCTGTCGAATTCCATGATGGCATCAATGTCGAGGATGACCTGTGAATTCTCATTCATCGCATTCGCACAGATCTGACGATCTTTGCGCCGAGAGATGGCAACAGCGGTGTAGTAGTTTATTGCCACCGGCAGCACGAAGCCGTCGTTGTAGTCTGTGTGTTCGCCAATCAGGTTGACCCGGCCGGGTGCTGTGGCGATGAAATCGGGTTGCCTGCGAAACAATCGGGCGTGTACAGCGGCAACAAGTTCTCGAGGCTCGGTCACGAAGACAACCTCATGCGGATGCCTGCTTGTAATGCACCGCAGGCAGGTTACGCAGACTCTGGGCAGCCTGTTCAGGTGTCATATCACGCTGTGGTTCGGCCAGCATTTCGTAACCGACCATGAACTTGCGGATCGAGCTCGAGCGAATCAAAGGTGGGTAATAATGCGCGTGCAGCTGCCACTCACGGTGTGAATTGCCATCATAGGGTGCACCGTGCCAGCCCATGGAGTAGGGAAACGAACACTGGAACAGATTATCGTAGCGAACGGTAATCTGGCTCATCACGTCCGCCAGGCTGATCGTCTGGGTGGGCGTGAGTTCATCCAGGCGTGATACCGGAAACCTGGGTAACACAAGGGTCTCATAAGGCCACGCAGCCCAGTAAGGCACCACCACCAGCCAGTCAGAATTTGCCACGACCACTCGCTCACCTGCCGTGACCTCCCGTTCGCAGTAGTCGAGCAGCAGGGCCGAACCGCGTGTCTGGTAATAGTTCGTTTGCTGCACGGCTTCGCGGTCGTGGATGGTTGGCGCGTGTTTCTGCGCCCAGATCTGGCTGTGCGGATGAGGCATGGAGCAGCCCATCAGGGTGCCTTTGTTTTCAAACATCGCAATCCACGGGTAGGTGCTGCTGATGCTGCGACATTCATCGATCCAGCAATTGATCACCGCTTCGATCTGCTGATGATTGAGTTCTGCCATGGTTTTGCTGTGGTCAGGTGAAAAACACACCACCCGGGTCAGACCCTGTTCGGATTGAAACGCGAAAAGCGGATCATCGGAGCCCGCTTGCGGCGTATCGCTCGAGAGGGCTGAAAAGTCGTTGGTGAAAGCAAACGTACCCGTGTAGATGGGGTTCTTTTCACCATTGATTCGCAGATTGCCTGGGCACAGATAGCAATCAGCCGCATAGTTCGATACAGCATCGCTGTGCGCAGATTCCACCTGCCCCAACCAAGGTCGTTTTCCTCGATGAGGCGAAACAAGCACCCATTCACCGGTCAACGCATTCCTGCGACGGTGCGGATCATTGCTGTGGTCGAATGATGTCATGCTTGCCGATGCTTAAACGGGCTTCGTATTGCAGTGTATTGACGGATGAATTTCAATCGCTAATACCAGATCATCCCGAACAACGGAATGCCTTAAGGAATGCCGATGCTCCATAGCCCGGTGTTGCGCGTCATGGAGCTACCTTCGTGTTCCATACACGATCAGACAGTGCGGTGTTTCCGACTGACGAACCGTCAGGCTATGAGTGTTGAACTGATGGAATACGGCGCGACGATTGTTAAAGTCGCGATCCCCGATAAATCCGGTGAGTTGGTTCAAATCAACCTGGGGTTACCGGACCCGCAATCCTACGCCACTAATCCAGCCCATTTCGGCGGCACCTGCGGTCGTTACGCAAACCGGATCTCGCAGGGTCGATTTGAGCTGGATGGGCGTCCTTACCAACTCAACCTCAATGACGGCGCACATCATCTGCATGGCGGGATCACCGGTTTCGACAGCAGACACTGGCGCGCAACACCCATGTCTGGTGAGGAATACGTAGGCGTACGCATGGAATACACCAGTCCCGATGGCGAAGAGGGTTATCCGGGTACGCTCAGATGCCTGGTCGAATTTACATTGAACCAGGCATCAGTTCTGACCATCCACTACCAAGCGAGGGTTGAAGGGGTTCCCACGGTGGTCAATCTTACCAACCACAGTTACTGGAACCTCGCGGGCTCGGGTTCGATCCTTGGCCACCTTCTCGAGATTCCAGGGCGATCGATTCTGGAAGTAAATCAAGACACCATACCCACCGGGTTGATCAGATCTGTAACCGACACAGCGTTTGACTTTGCGTCACCCAGACAGATCGCCTCGCACCCAAACGATCTGCCGTTAGCAGTGAACGATGTGACAAAACGTGGCTTTGATCATTGCTATCTGGTCGAAAGAAGCGTTGATCCAGAACAGTCAGATCTGATCCTTGCTGCGCGTCTCACCGATCCCGTCAGCAGGCGTGTGATGGACGTGATGACAGATCAACCGGGGGTTCAGTTCTACACAGGAACCTATCTGGATGGCACCGAATCGGTGGGTCACTTTGATCAGTACGCCGGGTTGTGCCTGGAGTGCCAGCAATTTCCTGATGCCCCCAACCACCCGACTTTCCCAGACGTTGTTCTAAAGCCGGGCGAGACCTATCGTCAAACGAGCAGCTATGGTTTTCGTTGGCCACAAGGCTGACCTTCCGGCTCAAATCACCTCAAGATAGTCACGGTCCGGAAGCGCAGGAAAAGGCTTTGCCGGCAGATTCTGATACCAGAACGCTACCGAAGCGATGTCGTCCTGCAGAGGCAGGTACTGCCTTTCTTTATGCGTCCGCCAGCCGAGGGCCTGAATCGTGACTTTCAGATTCTTCGTAAATCGCACCGGATCCATGATGTGCCAGCGATACATGCCAAAGCGTTGCTGAGAGGTGTACAGACCATCTGGACGAATCACCTGCGGCATACCGGCGTAGGGGGTGTTGAACTCCACATATCCCGGCGCCGGCGCCCCAGGCAGATTGCGTTCCATGGATCCCGGATCAAAATTGTACGCGCCGCAAAAGTAGTCTTCTGTACCGGTTCCGCAGATAGTCGGAAACTCGCCGTCATCATCCAGGTAGAACTTGATCTCACCTTCGCCCCACCAGCCTGCGTTGTTAACACCCCAGGCCATATAGGTACCAACGTAATGGCCGTGGCCCTCGATGCCATCCACAATGGTGTAGACGTCCTTGTACGGCAGCGGGTTTACGCGACGGAACTGCGCGTGAAAATAGGCAGCATCATCAGCGACATCGGTGAGCGTGTAGTTGATCTGGTAATAAACGTAGATCTGCTCATCGCTTAAGTTCTGCATGGTAAAAACCCCACGTTTACGAAACG
>JAQBYL010000057.1 GCA_027622495.1 Pseudomonadota bacterium | reverse complement strand
CACGATGCCTGCTTCACCAGTCTGAGAGCGGACTCACTCCGTCGCAGGGACCACAAGCTCACGCCCGCTCTTGATCACAAACACAGCCAAGATGCTGGCCGGCTCACTATCACTGATGTTACGCAGCAGTGAGTGCAATCCATTGCGCGGTTCATGAAACATGGCCCCAGCAGCGTGGTGAGTTGCTTTGTTACCGCTCAACTCGACCTCAACGCTACCCTGTAACACGTAGACGAACAGGTCTGCATCGTGGCGGTGAGGGGCGGAATCGACTCCGCCGGGGATTATGTCCAGCCGGCTAACGAGCATTTCGTAACCTGCCAACCCGGGGTCGCTCATTGCCTGCTTGAAAACATGCGTGACCGTGTAGGGCGGATCTGTGTCGCCTGATTGTTCAAGAAATGCATCGCCTCACCTCGCCATTGAGGTAGCCTACACGAAGTGACTTTCTGGGCCTGGAAAAACAACAATGAATAGAACCACTAGGAACGAAACTAACCTGACTCGCTTCGGACCGCAGGTCTACCACCTCGTGCGGGGAAAACCGACGACCTACTCGGCTACATTCAGGGCCATCGACGGTCCCGCAAAGCTGGTCCTTCAGAAAGACGCTATCGACAACGCGTGGATCAAGGTCAACGGCCGAAGTGTTGTCGAGAAGAAGGACTTCAGCGGGAACGGTGAGGTCGTGTTGTCGTTGAACCTTTTAAAAGAGAACACGATCGAGGTAAGGGTTCCCGGCTTGCCGGGGGGTGCGCTCGGCGTTCGCGTCACCCAGGTCACCCAGGCCGATCTCGGGCTCGAACGCCAGGGCTATTTCGGGCTCAATACCACCGACATAGAACGCCAGAGAGCCTTCTATAACACATTGGGCTTCATCGGCGAGATCTACCCGGCGGGACCGGAGACGAGCACAACTTTCGCCCAGTCCCTTGGGTTCCCGGAGGACTACCTGATCCACGTGTCGCTGCACAGCCTGAAAAATCCGCCCACGCCACCATTCGTCGACACGGTGCAATTCAGGGGTGATTCGTATCGCGAAGAACCACCCTACTCCAACCTGAATCACATCGGCATGGCCTACGCCACCTACTCGACCACCGATCTCGATGGCGACTTCGCCTACCTTCAGTCGAAGGGTGTGGATTTCGTTTCGGCACCAACTATTGCGCCCAATGGCGAGCGGTTTGTGTTCCTGAAGGAGCAGGACGGTGCCTTCTTAAAGTTGATCGAGACCGCCGAAGGTGATGCGCCAACCCCCGGCCCTAACCTGGTGCGGCTGGTGAATACGAATATGAACGTGGCTGATCTCGAGAGGTCGCGCGAGTTCTATCGCCTGTTAGGGTTCACTGAATCTGCGCCCGCCTCGCAAGCTGGCTCTGGTGAGTTCGCTGCAGCCCACGGGTTTGATGGTCTGATTGAGTTCGAGGGCGTGGATATCAGCCTCGGCGAAGGTACCGACGGGGCGACGCTCCAGTTGCGACAATGGAAGCATCCCTACGACGACGCGCCACCTTATCCTCCACCGGTAAATCACCTGGGCATCGACCGGATCAATTTCTACGTGAAAGATCTGACCGCGGCTGTAAAGACGATGAACGAGCTTGGTTTTGAGCAACTGGGTCCAATTGGCGGTCGCCCCGAATTCGGTATCGTGTTTTTCTTTGACCCCGATGGAATCAAAGTTCAGCTTGCAGGCCCACGCACCGACTAAGTTCGGCTTGATTCAGCGTGCCTTCACCAGCAAGTGATCAGTCCGCTGCTCGGACTACCCGGGATTGCTTAAGAACCAGGTGTTCGAGAGCCTCGTAACGCAACGCGTTGCCTTGTCACTCATTGGTGCGGATCTGGCAGCCTATCAGCAAGCGGAGGCATCCCGGATTCTTGAGCTTCTGCGGGAATATTGATTGACGCACTTAGTTCAACGAAACTTTCGCTTTCAGTTCGACCCGCAGTGTCGATTCGAATCGGCTGCGTCGTCCAGACATCAAACTCCCGATCGACAACTTCCTGCCAGGTTGGAAGCTTAAGACCCACAACCGTCGACGTGCGGGTCTCAATGCGGCGACGATGCTCAATCGCATCTGAACAGTGCACCTCGATGTTCAGATAGTCCACAGCACAATCGGTGGCCACCACCATCCATTCGTTGCGGGTCAACTCGATGGGATTGCACGAATCAGCTACCACACTCACACCAAGTTGAAGATTGTCTGCGGCAATGCGGTACGCGAGTCGATAGCCCTCCCCTTGAACCTGGGTCCCGCACAGATCGCGCAGACCCTGCTCGATGGTATCGATACGCAGGTACGCAGCGCCCACAGACCTCGCAAGCTTCTGGGCAAGAGACGTTTTACCCGCCCCGGGCAAGCCACTGAATATATATAAACAGGCACGCCCTCGATGTGCCACCAGCGGCTACCCTCGCTCCGCTGCCAGACGGGTATAGATCACGCCCAGCTGATCGATGAGTGCATCCACCGTTCGGAAGCCAGCCTGGAACAGACCGACCATATCGATGGAACCCCACTCAAAACCCTGGTCGCGGACTTCTACCATGCGGCGCACCAGGTGCTCGGGATCTGTGTAGAACGCGTCGCGCTCTTTTCGTGAAAACGGTGACAGCGATGTCTGCAGACCAATGGTGCTGGGATCCCTGCCTGCGGCTTCGGCAAACTCACGAATTTTCTGAATGCAACGGATCGCGGTGGCGCCATCCCGGATCGCCATGGACATCCAGCCATCCCCCAGTTCTCCCACACGTTGCAATGTGCGCGGCACACTGCCGCCAATCCAGATGGGCAGTCTGCCAGCCTGTGGTGACTTGGGTTCCATGGCCATGGCATTTGCCTGGTAATACTCACCATCGAAGTCGATGCGTGCATCCGACCAGTAGTGGCGCAGCAGGCGGATGGCTTCGTCCATGCGCGCACCCCGATCGTGAAAATCCTGTTCCAGCGCATCGTATTCCGAAGCCTGCCAGCCGACACCCACACCCAGGCGGATCCGACCGCCGGATAACACATCGAGGGTGGCGACCTGCTTTGCTACCAGTGTTGGTTGGCGTTGGGGTAAAACGAGCACGCCGGTTCCAAGGCCAATCCGCTCGGTCACCGCGGCAGCATGGGCGAGTGTGGTCAGCGCTTCGAGGATGGGCATTTGAGCAGGGTAGAACGGTGCCGGTCGGTGTTCGGTTTCATAGCCCATCAGAACGTGGTCGAAAACGTTCAGCTCATCAAAGCCGATGTGTTCAATGGCTTGCATGAGCTTCGCCACCGCCTGTGGACCTTCGCGGTACACCACACTGGGGAAAACAACGCTGATTTTCATGCACGCATTCCTCTAAACTGGCCCTGCATCGCCCATTTCACGAAAAACGGAGCAGCACATGAGCAACCGCACCGGTCCACTTGCCGACCTCACAATCATCGACTGTTCCATGGCATACGCCGGACCTTTTGGGACTGCGTTGCTCGCCGACATGGGGGCCAATGTTATCAAAATCGAACCACCCAATGGCGATGCATTCCGGCCGCTACCGCCGACCTCACCGGATTATGCCAACCCGGGAACCGATCCTGATGCAGGCGTGGACTACGGTGCCGCATTCGCCACGGTCAACCGCAACAAGCGCAGCGTGATGCTCGATTTCAAGAAACCCGGGGACTGCGAGGTCCTGCTCAAGTTGTGCGAGCGCGCCGATGCTGTGGTGGAAAACATGCGCAGTGGTGTGATGGACAAGCTGGGGCTGGGATACGAGGTTATACGCCTGCGTAACCCGAAGATCGTGTACGGTGCGGTTCGCGGTTTTGGCGATCCCAGAACCGGTCAGAGCCCGTACGCGCAATGGCCTTGTTATGACATCGTGGCACAGAGCATGGGCGGTGTTGTTAACCTCACCGGTCCCACTGACGAAGACGGTTATCCTTGCGGGGTTGCCGTTGGCGATCTGTACCCCGGCACACTGATGGCCTTAGGGCTGGTATCAGCAATCCACCATGCGCGCATAGCCGGCGTCGGGCAGTTTTTTGATGTGGCCATGTACGACGCCATGCTTGCTTATTCGGGCAATGCAATCGGGGCACATGGCCATGGCGTTAAACACACCCGCCCACAGGGCAAGCACTCCAACGGATTGCTGCCGTTTGGTCTGTTTCCCGCAAAAGATGGAAGCATCGCGATCGGTGCACCGGGCCCCGAGCATTGGAAAGCTCTGTGTACCGCCATGGATCGACCGGATCTGGCAGAGGATGATCGAACCCGCAACAACTTCGTGCGCTTAAAAAACCGTGACTGGGTGATCGACGAAATCAGTGCATGGACGGCAACAAAAACCAAAGCGGAACTCATGGCGCTATTCGGCGGCAAGGTCCCGAGTGGACCAGTGAACACCGCCGCTGACATCTACGCCGATCCCCACGTAGACGCTCGAAATATGCTGATTCGATATACCCCGCCAGGAGACAACCCGGAAGTCGCCATCGTCGGCAGTCCGATCAAGTTCACCAGCACACCGGCAAACTTCTATCGTATACCGCCAAAGCTTGGGGAACATACTGAAGAAGTGCTCAACGAGTTTGGGATAGAACGCGAAACGCCTAACCAGTTGTGAGGCGCGCCAGATGCGCCTGATCGAAGATGGCTTTGCCATGCTCGAAAGGCACACAGTCGCGAGGCAGCTCCTGAGTAATCTGTACGTCCAGCTTGTGCACCTCGTCGAGAAAACGCGGCAGGTTCAACATGGCGCCGGTGGGTAGATCATGCAGAACCAGCACCGTGTTATTCTGCTGCTGGATGTCTTTGAGAGCAGTTTCTACCCAGCCTTGCGTGTCTACCCAGTCGCGGGGCACGCTGTTCCACAACAGGACTGAATATTGGAGATCGGCAAAGCGCGCAACCGATGCTGCACTGAAAAGATGCGGGCCGATCTTTCCGCCCCTACCGAACGGCCGAAACCAACGGGCTCCCCAATCACCCAGACTGGTCTGCATGAGATCGTGCATCTGGTCTACTTCAGCATTCGCATGGGCATCGCTCGGATCATCCCCAAGCGCAGTACCATGGGTGAGGGAGTGGTTTACGATCCGATGACCTTCAGCCAGTGCACGACGCGCCAGATCCTGACCCGCTGCAGATTCAAGCTGTTTGCCGACCACACAGAAACTTGCCAGCAGGTTACGTTGCAGCAGTTCATCCAGGACCATGGCGGTAGTCTCAACTGTCGGACCATTGTCGAACGTCAGGTTAAGTTTTTTCATTGGTGCGATCGCCTCAAGCTACCGACAACCCGCCGTCTACGGGCAATGCAACACCGGTTATGTAACCGGCACGGTCAGAGGCAAGAAATGCGGCGGCGTGAGCTACGTCCCAGGCCGACCCCATCTTTCGACCTAAAGGCACCTGCTTGTCGCGCGCGGCCACCACCTGTTCGCGGGAGGTGGTTGCAGATATACGGGCTTCGATGGCCATCGGTGTGTTCATCAGACCAGGCAAGATGACATTTGCACGAATTCCATAGCGGGCATTGAGGGCTGCCATCTGCTCGGTCAGAGCGATCACCGCAGCCTTGGTGGTTTTGTAACCAACCAGCGGATACGGCGTCCACGCGGCGAGCGATGATATGTTGATGATCACACCAGAACCGGCTGCGCGCATATGGGGAAGAGTATGTTTGCAGGCCAGCACCATACCGCGCAGGTTGATCTGAACCAGCCGGTCAAAAGCCTCTACCTCGATATCTTCGATCAGTGCGTCGCCGCCGGTGATGCTGACGCCGACGTTGTTGTGCAGTATGTCTATACGCTGCCAGCGATCCATCACCGCGTTTACAAACGCGCTGATGGACTGCTCGTCGCGCACATCAACGTGGAAGGCAACCGCGCTGTGCCCTTCGGCTTCTATCATCGCTACGGTTTCCTGCGCCGATGCGAGATCAATATCTGCAGCCGCAACAATCGCCCCTTCGCGGGCAAACGCAATCGCTGTTGCACGACCATTGCCAATGGTCTCACCCGGTGTCTGACCGGCACCGATCACAAGGGCAATTTTATCTTGAAGTAACATGCTTAACCCTCTAAAGAACCTAACCCATCGGGTACCGATACTGTATCGAGACGCGATCGATGCTCGCCAGAACTTCTTTCGATAAGGTGACATCGGCAGCGGCCAGAATCTCGTCCAGTTGGCCGACACTGGTGGCGCCAACAATGGTCGATGCCACAAAATCGTGCTGTTTACTCCAGGCGGTTGCCAGTGTAACGCTTGCCATACCCGCCTGTTCGGCAATCTGCATGAACGCCTGTGTGGATGCCAGCGAGGTTTCGTTGACGAAGCGGGCGGCCATGGCTGCCTGCCGTTCGCCTGCATTCATATAGCGGGTGAACCGTGCACCTTCGGGCCTTGCCCCGTCGTTGTACTTGCCAGAAAGCACCCCGCCGGCCAGAGGCGAATAGGGGATCAGGCTGACTTTCTCCTGCCGGCACACCTGGGCGAGTTCGTCTTCAAAACGACGGTTGTTGAGGCTGAAGTTGTTCTGAATGCTTTCATAACGCGCCAGGCCATGCATTTCTGAAATCATCACACTCTTCGTCAGACCCCAGGCGGTTTCGTTGCTGCAGCCAAGCACCCTGACCTTTCCGGCCTGCACCAGATCGTCAAGTGCACCGAGAATATCCTCATATGATGTGCCGTGATCAGGCCAGTGCGTCTGGTACAGATCGATATAGTCGGTTTGCAGGCGCCGCAGGCTCGCTTCGACCGCGCGAACGATATTGTGGCGGTCGAGCGCCGTTTTGCCATCCCGCACGGCAGCTTTGATCCAGCCATGGCTGGGGCCGGAAACCTTGGTCGCGATGATCAGCGAGTCCCTCGACTTGGTTTTCATCCATCTGCCGACAATCTCTTCGGTGCGTCCGGCGTATTTCGCATCGGGCGGGACCGGATAGTTTTCTGCGGTGTCGTAAAAGTCGATCCCCGCATCGAAAGAACGGTCGAGGATCTCAAAAGCGGCTTTTTCATCAGCACCTGTGCCGAAGGTCATGGTGCCCATGCAGATATCTGAAACGACAATCCCGCTGCGGCCTAACCTGTTGTATTTCATAGCGTACCTTTTAATATCTGATGCATCGAGGCTAACGTAAGCATACCGAACAAGTCCAGCCGGCAGCGGCCCATGGTCCTTACCGGCCACCCGCAATCGATCAGCCCCGGACCTGAGTGTATAAATAGCCAACCATTGGGGTAAAACTTGTGTTTAACTTTGCAGCATTCCGGACAGACCCCATGGCGGCGTACCAGTGAAGTTTCGATTCCCTATCATCATCATTGACGAAGATTGGCGCGCCGACTCGGCCAGCGGCCTTGGCATTCGAGCGTTGGGCAAAGCGCTCGAAGATGAAGGCCAGGAGGTCATTGGCGGGTTTACCTACTCAGACGTCTCGATGGTCGCAAACCAGGCCGCCAGAGCATCTGCATTCATCGTGTCTATCGACGATGAGGAGATCACAGAAGAACTGTCCGATAACGACGCGGTGGATGAATTGCGCACGTTAATCCGAGAGACCAGACGCCGTAATGAAGACATACCGATTTTTCTGTTCGGTGAAACCAAGACCGCCCGGCATATCCCCAGCGACATCCTCAAAGAGTTGCATGGTTTCATCCACATGTTCGAAGACACGCCCGAGTTTGTGGCCCGCTACATCATCAGGGAGGCAAACGCCTACCTGAATGGCGTGGCACCGCCGTTCTTCAAGGCGCTGGTCCACTACGCTAACGATGGCTCCTATTCCTGGCATTGCCCCGGACACTCCGGTGGTGTGGCGTTCCTGAAGTCACCGGTGGGGCAGATGTTCCACCAGTTTTTCGGCGAAAACATGTTACGTGCCGACGTGTGTAACTCGGTTGATGAACTGGGTCAGCTGCTGGATCACACCGGCCCCGTTGCCGCCTCCGAAAACAACGCGGCACGCATCTTTCAGGCAGATCACCTGTTCTTTGTTACTAACGGCACATCCACTTCCAACAAGGTGGTCTGGCATGCAAACGTAGGTTCGAACGATGTGGTGCTGGTTGATCGCAACTGTCACAAGTCAGTTCTGCACTCCATTGTGATGACCGGGACAATTCCGATTTTTCTCCGCCCGACCCGCAATCACCTCGGCATCATCGGGCCTATCCCACGCGACTCATTTGAGCCGGAATTCATACAACGCCAGATCGAGGCGAACCCTCTCGTCCAGAATAAAACAGTGCAGCCCCAGGTAATGACGATTACCCAATCCACTTACGATGGTGTGCTTTACAACGTTGAGACCATAAAAAAGACCATGGGCAACTACGTGGAGAACCTGCACTTCGACGAAGCGTGGGTGCCCCATGCGGTGTTTCACAAGTTCTATCATGAGTTTCATGCCATCGGTGAGAACCGACCGCGCAGCGAAAACGCAATAATTTACTCAACGCAATCCACCCACAAAGTGCTGGCTGGCCTGTCGCAGGCATCGCAGATCCTGGTGCAGGATTCAAACAACCGCAAGCTCGATCAGTACCGCTTTAACGAAGCATTTCTGATGCACACATCAACCAGCCCGCAGTATGCGATTATCGCCTCCTGCGATGTAGCGGCGGCAATGATGGAACCCCCCGGTGGTACCGCGCTGGTTGAAGAATCCATATTCGAAGCTCTTGAGTTCCGACGCGCCATGCGCAAGGTAGATGCAGAATATGGTGATGACTGGTGGTTCAGCGTGTGGGGGCCGAAGGACCTCGGAGAAAACGGCATTGGCCGACGCGAAGACTGGTTTCTGCGATCCAACGACAAGTGGCACGGTTTTGGCAAGCTCGCCGCCAACTTCAACATGCTCGACCCGATCAAAGCCACACTGGTTACTCCCGGCATGGACATCAATGGGCGCTTCGCTGCACAAGGCATACCAGCGGCAATCGTTACCAAGTATCTGACTGAGCATGGTGTAGTGGTCGAAAAGACCGGCCTGTATTCCTTTTTTATCATGTTCACTATCGGCATAACCAAGGGCCGCTGGAACACCATGCTCACGGAGCTGCAGCAGTTCAAAACGGACTACGATGCAAACCGGCCGCTATGGCGGGTAATGCCGAATTTCGTGAACACCTACCCACAATACGAACGTGTGGGTTTGAAAGATCTGGCCCAGAAGATACACGAAGCCTATCGCCAGCATGATGTAGCCAGAGTGACCACCGAAATGTACCTGTCCGCAATGGAGCCGGTGATGCGCCCGAGCGATGCATTTGAATGTCTGGCTCACCGCCAGGTCGACCGTGTGGCAATCGACGATCTGATCGGGCGGGTGACCACCATGCTGGTCACGCCCTATCCACCCGGCATACCGCTTCTGATCCCGGGTGAGCGCTTCAATCAGTCGATTGTTGAATACCTGCAGTTTGCCCGCTCGTTCAACGCCCGCTTTCCGGGTTTTGACACCGACGTACATGGCCTGTTTACCGATACGAGCAATGGCCAGGATGAATACTTTGTTGACTGTGTAGCGAATAAGTTCGTGCCTGGATGACTTAGCTGACGTTCATTGCGCAACTAGAACATCTGCCTTAAAGCTCGTCTCGGGCGCTTGCGCAAGCGTCTGAGACAGGCGCGGCAACAACACCGACATTCTTGCCATCAGCGTCCATGGCGGATTGACCACAATCATTCCCGCGCCGGTCATGCCACGTTCTTTTGAATCGGGTTGCACACATATTTCAAATCGCTGAATGTTCCTGATACCGCTGTTTTCGAAATCACGCTCAAGATTCACAACCCGCTCGCGCTCTACTACCGGATACCAGAGTGCATATGTACCAGTGTTGAATTTACGATGCGACTTCAACACGATCTCAACCACTCTGCTGTATTCGGATTTCACTTCATAGGAAGGATCGATCAATACCAGACCACGCCTGGTCAGCGGTGGTAAAAGCCCCAGCAAACCTGCATAGCCGTCTTCCTGCAGAACTCTGAACCGCCGATCACGACCGATAGTCTCGGTGAGCAACAGTGAATCCTGTGGATGCAGTTCGTAAAGCCAGGCCCGATCGTGGCGACGTAACAGTGACCGCGCAATCATTGGAGAACCAGGATAGCCGGCAAGATCAGCCTGGGCATTGTGGGCGTGAATGATCGAAAAGTAGGTCGCAAGCTCTGGCCAATCCTCAGGGACGAGACGACCTACACCATCGCGAAACTCCTGCAGCTTGAGTGAATGTTCACCGGTCAGATCAAACATACCTGCCCCCGCATGGGTATCTATGTAGTGCAGGGCTTTGTCTTTTGAAAGCAGATGTTCCAAAATTTCGATCAGCACGATGTGCTTGATGACATCGGCGAAATTACCGGCGTGGAACGAATGACGGTAGCTGAGCAAAAAGATTTTCCTTGTATGAAGAACAGCCTGCCGGGTTGTAGATCGACGGGCCAGGGTCTCAAGTTGCGCTCACCCTGCTGCCTATATATAACTGAGGCGGGATTGTAGACGTATTCTTTTAAAATACCCCAGGGGAATCCGATGACTGGCATTACCGAACTCGGCTACGTACGCTTCGGCGTGTCTGACCTTGCGCAATGGCGCGACTTTGCAAGTGATCTACTGGCCACCGAAATCGTCGATGAGGGCGAGGCCGGGCGCCTGTATCTTAGGACGGACAGCTGGCATCACCGCATCATTCTGGAAGAAGACGGAACCGATGACCTGACTGGTGCAGGCTTGCGGGTGGCCGGCGCTGAAGAATTCGCGGAGATGCAAGCTCGTCTGAAAACAGCCGGGGTTGCGTTCGAAAAAGGCAGCCAGGAGTTGGCCGCCGACCGGCGCGTGCTCGACATCATCACCCTGCAGGATCCGGCCGGCAACGCCCTGGAAATATTTCACGGTCCGCAGGTTGACGCCTACAAACCGTTTCATCCCTCCCGCGGTATGTTCGGCAGGTTTGTCACCGGTGATGGCGGGGTCGGACACATGATTCTGCGCAACAACGGGCTGGATCGTGCCTACGAGTTCTACAAGATGCTCGGCATGCGTGGCGGTGTTGAATACAAGGTGCCGGGGCCGCAAGGGGAAACCAGAGAAGTGCTGTTCATGCACTGTAATTCGCGCGATCACACGGTCGCTTTCGGGCCACCGAGCAACAAGAGCATCAACCACCTGATGATCGAAGTCGACAATGTCGACGACGTGTACCTGACGCACGAACGGGTTCAAGCCAGTAAATATCCGGTGATGATCGGTCTCGGCAAACATGCAAACGATCACATGTTTTCCTTTTACTTTGCTACCCCGTCGCAATGGCTGGTTGAGATCGGCACTGCTGGTCGCCCAGCAACCCATCAATCCGAATACTACACGCGGGATACCTATGGGCATGTGTTCAGCGCTGACCTCGGTCCTGGCATGAGTATCGACAAGACCTGAGGGCATCTGACATGCGCCGAGTTTCTTCTCCAGCGGTTGCTCAGCCACAACATTTTATTGGCGGCAGCTTCGTCGCCGCACAGGATGGCGCAACTTTCGAGGTCATCAACCCGGCAACCGAAGAACTAACTACCCTGGCAGCGCGGGGCAGTGCGGCAGATATCAATGCTGCAGTGAGGGCAGCAAAAGAAGCCTTTGATGACGGAGCATGGTCGCGGGCCAAGCCCGAGTTCAGACGAAAGATTCTGTTCAAGGCAGCCGATCTGATTCCAGTACGACAGAGTGACCGGGTACATCGAATCGGCCCGAAAAGATGGACGCATATTATTCGGCGGTGGCCGTCCACAGGGTGTAGACAAAGGCTATTTTGTCGCCCCCACCGCCATCGTTGACATCGATAACAGCGCTGATGCGTGCCAGGAGGAGATCTTCGGTCCGGTGGCGGTCATCATTCCGTTCGATGATGCTGATCATGCGCTGCGCATTGCCAACGATTCGCAGTATGGCCTCGCGGGGTACATCTGGACCGAATCACAAACCACTGCACACTACGTCAGCCATCGGCTGCAGACGGCCATGATCTGGATCAATGCGGGCTTCGATCGTGATCTGAGGCAACCGTTTGGTGGTCTGAAAAACAGCGGCGTCGGTCGCGAAGGCGGCAGTTTAAGCCGCGAGTTCTACACCGAAACAAGATTTACCTCTTTTCCTCTGACCCCACGTTAAGGACATCACGAAATGAGCGATGCTGCCGACATACCCACCGTCCTCACCGCCGAGCTTGAAGCTGGATTGAACACACTGTCTACCGCCACGCTGACCTACCAGCTGCAGATCCGCGGCATACGCAGCACATTTTTAAGTGGGCTGAAACCGCTGCATGCCGACAAGCGCATGGTAGGCCGCGCCCGCACCCTGCGATATGTTGCTGTACGGGAAGACGTGCAGCGTGAATATGCTGGTGGTATCAACGCGCAGAAACGCATCGTGGAAGCAACTCAACCGGGCGATGTGCTGGTCATCGAGGCGCGCGGCTCGGCTGATGCCGCAACCATCGGCGATATATTTGCCACCCGGCTATTTGCGCTCGGTGGGCGCGGTATTGTCACCGACGGTGCGCTTCGCGATACCCCGGCGATCGCTGCGATTGGTCATCCCGTTTATCACTTCGCCTCGCATGGTGCGACCTTGGGTCGGGCGCACATGCCCTTCTCCACCGATGAGCCCATCACCTGTGCGGATGTTTTTGTTGTCCCTGGTGACGTCGTCGTGGGTGATGGTGAAGGGGTCGTGGTCATACCGGCTGCACTCGTCGCCGAGGTTACCCGCGACGCCCTGATTCAGGAAGAGAAAGAGAACTTCGCACTCGAACGGGTGGCCGCAGGCGAATCGACGATCGGTCTTTTTCCTCTCTCCGAAGAACGATTGCCTGACTTCAAGGCATGGCAGGCAGCTAAAGCAGATAAATAGGCGAACCCCACAAAGTTGTCACAGCAATCTACCAGGGATGAGTAACAGATGAGCACACGCAGAAGTATATCCATAGACGGTTTGAGTCATCTCACGGCAATTCCAGTGGCAACCCGCATCGGTCCGCTGCTGGTATCCAGCGTCATAGCACCGTTCAATCCCGGTACCCGGGATGTACCGGAAAGCGTTGAACAACAGTACGCAAATATTTTCCGCCATGTTGGCCTGATGCTTGAGGCAGCAGGTGCGAACTGGTCACACATCGCCAAGATGGAATTCTGGACCCCCACTGCTGATCGTGGGGCTCTCGACCCCTTCTGGACAGAAAAGTTTCCCGATGCCGACTCCCGGCCATCACGCCACACACACGTGGGCGAAGGTGGTTCTGCGCGAGCGAGTTTTATCGCTTATATCGAAGATTAGCGGTGACCTGACCGGCCGGTGTGCAGCGCGTATCGCGCGTATTCTGGTTTCGGGAATTACGCATCGACTCTGCCACGACGGCTTTCCA
>JAQBYL010000056.1 GCA_027622495.1 Pseudomonadota bacterium | reverse complement strand
CAGGAACGACCTGACGCGCTCAATGGCCTGCTTCAACAACGTGTACCCGTACCGGGGGTCCGGTTAACCCTGATGCGACAATAAAACACGTGTGATGATCTGTTAAAAGTGAAAAGGGCCTGATGTTTTGCGGTAGAATTGTGGTTGCAAGACCTACGATTCACCCCTCACAAAAGGCCACTTTTCATGCGGTTAAGAAAATCAGAATTAACCCAGCGCGTCAATGCGGATCTGACGCTTCGCTATGACCATGAAGGACTCACCTCGTTTGCCGGTTTGGAATTCTTTCGGCAGTACTTTGGTCAGATAGGTCTTCGCGACGAGATCCGGCGCTGCCTGGGACGGGCGCTGCCGCGCAGCGATTTCGGCATACCTGGCATGGTCCTGGTGATTGTGTTGTTGATCATTACCGGAGGACGTCGGCTGCGCCATCTGGGTTATCTGCAAGGCGATCCCATCGTCCACCGATGTGCTGGCCTTGACCGTCTTCCCACGGCGTACACCGTGGGCCGGTGGCTGGCGAAGTTTGATGAAGATTCGGTGGATCGACTCCGCACATGGAATGAGACGGTCGTCGCGCGGGGCATCAGTGCCTGCAACCTGCGCCGTTTGACTCTCGACATCGATGGCTCTGTCGTCTCCACCGGATTGACCGTAGAGGGTGCCAGGCGGGGCTTCAACCCACATCACCGCAAGGTCCCAAGCTATTATCCGATCACGGCCTACGAAGCCAACAGCAGCCAGATCCTGCGGGTCCACAATCGACCGGGCAACGTTCACGATGGCAAAGCATCGATCGACTTCCTCACAGCGTTGGCGGCGCAACTCGAGCGAACGGGCCTTGCTGATCTGCTCTGGGAATTTCGCATGGATGGCGCGTTTTTCCGGGCCGATGTGATCGAACGGCTCGTCGAATGGGGCGCAGAATACGCCATCAAAGTGCCGTTCTATCAGTGGCTGGACCTGCAATCTCTTATCGTGAAACGCAAGCGTTGGAAGGCCATCGACGACACGGTCAGCTACTTCGAAGTCAATTTACCCATCAATGCCTGGCAACGCACCTTACCGGTCGTTATCTATCGCAAAAAGGTTGGACACCAGACCCGCAAGAACTACCAGCTCGATCTGTTCGACCCCGATGACGGCTACTACGAATACTCTGCCATCGTCAGCAACAAGGCGCTCAACGGTCGAAATCTTTGGTACTTCATGTGTGGACGAGGCGCTCACGAGAAAGCCTATGCGGAACTCAAAAGCGGGTTCGCCTTCGCTACTGTGCCGACTCACCGCTATCACGCCAACAGTGCTTGGCAGGTGTTCAGCATCCTGGCGTTCAATCTCACCCATGCGTTCCAGGCGGCAACCGGTGCAGAGACCCGCACCATGAATCGCAAACGAACTCCCCTTCACCGCTTCGATTCCATATCAACCTTGCGATTTACCTGCATCAATCGCGCGGGGCTCATCACCAGACCGCAGGGTCGCGCTACTCTCGACGTGGGGACCTCACCAAAGGTCCGCAACTACTTCTCAAAAATAGTACAGTCCCTTCAAAATGCAGCCTGACTTATTGTTACATCAGGGCTAGCTGGAACCATGAGTGGTGGTCAACGCCAGCGTCTGGCTCTGGCAGGTGCCACCTTGCATCAACCGGAACTGCTTTTTCTGGATGAGCCCACGAGTGCCGTAGACCCTGAAAGCAGGCGCAAATTCTGGGAGGCACTGTTTGAGATGGTTGAAGAAGGTACCACCGTCCTGGTTTCTACCCACTTCATGGATGAAGCCGAACGTTGTCACCATCTGGCAATCCTCGACAAAGGGCGCCTGGCGGCCACCGGCTCCCCCGAGCAGATGATGGACGACCTGAAGGCGAGCGTTGTAGAGATCGAATCCCTCGCGCCCCATCGGGTGCACAAACGTCTGCTCGAAGACCCGGATGTCATCGACGTTGCTCAGCTTGGCACCCGTCTTCACGCACTGGTTAGACCTGCGGTGCCCGATCCGGCGCAAGTGCTTAAAACCCGGCTGGGTGATGAGTTTGGAGATCTCACGCTGCACAAGGTCCGGCCAAATCTTGAAGATGTGTTTGTCATGACCACACGGGAAGGCACATGACCTTTTTCTCTTTCCGTCGAACTTTCGCCATCGCCGCCAAAGAGTTTCAACACCTGCGGCGCGACCGTCTGACCGGTGGGATGATTGTTGGCATCCCGGTGATCATGACCCTGTTGTTTGGTTACGCAATCAATCATGACATCCGCCATCTGTCTGCCGGTGTGGCAGATCAGGCTAAAACCGCTGCGTCGAGAGCCTTGTTGTATGACACCCAGGCTACTCAGGTGGTAGATCTGGTCCGCAACGTAGACAGCAAGGCGGATCTTGAAAGACTGCTGGCGGCCGGGGAGATATCGGTGGGTATTTACCTGCCTCCGGATTTCGAGCGGCGCATCATCGATGCAGACCGACCGGTTGGCCAGTTGCTGGTCGATGGCAGCGATCCGGTAGTCTTCAGTTCGGCACGAAGCCTCGGAGAGCTTCCGTTGAATCAACGGATCGGTTCAAACGTCACCAGAGGGCAACCTGCATACGCGCTACGCGCGCTCTACAACCCCGAACGGCGCTCGGCAGTTTTTATTGTTCCGGGGCTCTGCGGAGTGATTCTGACTCTGACCATGGTCCTGTTCACCAGCATCGCTTTAGTCCGTGAACGCGAGCGCGGCAATCTGGAACTGCTGATCACCACACCCGTTCTGCCGCTTGAACTGATGACCGGAAAGATCCTGCCGTACATCCTGATTGGTTATATCCAGGTGTCGCTGATCCTGTTCCTTGGTGTGTATCTGTTCGACGTACCCATCGAAGGTTCTTTGATCGACTTCGCGCTCGGCACCGGTATTTTTGTTGCGGCGACGCTCACTCTTGGCCTGATGATCTCGACCCTCGCAGACACGCAGTTTCAGGCATTCCAGATGACCTTCATGAGTTTTTTACCGCAGCTGCTTCTGTCTGGTTACATGTTTCCGTTTGAAGGCATGCCCAAAGCGGCGCAGTGGCTGGCCGAACTGTTCCCGCTGACCCACTATCTGCGCATTGTGCGCGGTATTCTTCTGCGCGACGCTGATCTGCCCCTGATGCTCGATCAGATCTGGCCGCTGGCGGTGTTCTTTGTTGTGGTTATGACCATCGCGACTTTGCGTTTTAACAAACGCCTGGATTGACCGGAGGCGCACCTCACTCAGCTGAATTCCTGCTGACAGATTGCTATAAATCGTTTTGCGCTTTCCGACAATGCCTTGTGCCGTTTGTAATACAGCCCCACGGGTCGCTCCAGTGCAGAGATGCCAAGCGATTCAATGGGGTGAAAACCAACCGTCTCGGCAAGCACCCGATCAGACAGATAAGTAACGCCCATCCCGGCTTCTGCAAGCGCTAACCGCATGTCGAGGTCACTCACCTCCCACACGCTGGCCACCTGGTTGCGGATTCGATCCACACCGGGACGCTTGGTTGCGTCGTCCAGATACGAGGTGAGCAACGTCGCCTGCGCGAGCTCCGATTCGGGTTTGGCCATAAACGCCTTGAAGCGCGGATGACGTTCGTGCACAACCAGATGGCGCGTCTCGGAAAAAAACGGGGTCTGCACAAAGTGGCCGGGCATTCTGCTTTGAAACGGACCAATCCCGAGTTCCCAGCGGTCCTGATCTACGCCATACACAATCTCCCGACTGGGTGCCACATCGAGCTTCAAGCGGGTGAGTGGATTGCGTTCACAGAATTCCAGCAGCAGTTTGCGACCGAAGAAGCGATTGAACATGCTGTTCATCGCAAGTGACAAGGTAGACAACGCCCCGCTTTTGATCCGACCAATGTCGTCGAGTGCCTGCTTCTCTTCGTTGAGCACCGTACGGGTAAAGCTGAAAAGACGTTTACCTGCCTCGGTGAGTTCCGGTTTACGGCCACGAACCAGCAGCATCGCATCGAGTTTATGCTCAAGATTTGCCAGCGCCTGACTGACAGCAGACTGAGTAATATTCAGCCGTTCCGCCGCGCGGCTGAAGCCACCTTCTTCGACAACCGCGCTGAAGACGCGAATTTCGTGCCGTTCAATCTGCATATGCGTAGCCTAGCACCTGGCTGGCCTGTCTCCTCTTGCGCGAACTAATCAATTGATTAATCTGACTAATAGTTTACTCCGACTTATGACCCCATTAGTCAAACGGGATGGGTTGCCTTAAGCAGCTTGATTATGGTTGTAAGCCTCGTTCAACTCCAAGGAGAAACACGATGCTGGATGTACCCGCAGGCCTCGAAGGTGTTGTCGTCGATGAAACAGCCATCTCGTTAGTCGATGGTTCAAAGGGCGACCTTTCCTATCGGGGTTACAGCATAGACGATCTGGTCAGCCTGCCATTTACTGAAGTTGCAGGCCTGGTTATCAGCGGCGATACGGGCCATGACCTGAACCGGGATCTGCACAAAGCGGCGCGCCTGACGGGACGTGAGACCGCCATGGTCCTGTCTCTGCCCGAGACTATCCATCCAATGAACATGCTTCAGGGTCTGGTTCCACTGCTGGACGAAAGTGATGCCTTCGACCACTTCGGTCCCGCTGCCCATGGGCTCACCATCGCCGCTAAACTGCCCGCGCTGGTTGCCACTTTCATGACCCGGGCACCACTGACAACCGATGCGAAAGACGATTACATCGAACGCTTTCTGAGCGACATAGGCGCACCGGTAGATGATGTGCATCGCGAAGCCTTCGAGGTCACCCAGATCCTGCAGATCGAGCACAGTTTCAATGCCAGCACATTCGCTGCACGAGTAGTTGAGAGCACCGAAGCACCCATCCAGAACGCCATATCTGCCGCGATCGGCACACTGCACGGTCGTCTGCATGGCGGCGCTGATCAGGCTGCGCTTGAAGCTGCCGATTCGGTCGCCTGCCCCGCCGACGCTGCCGCGTTTGTTGATCGCTGCATCGCAGAAAAAACCAAGATCATGGGTATGGGGCATCGCGAGTACAAGGTTCTCGATCCGCGTGCGCGCCACATCAAGCGCATTGCAGATACGCTCACCCGTGGAACAGAGTTTGAGAACACCTACCTGATCCTGCGGGCTATCGAAGACCGTTTCACTGAAAGGATGGCCGAGAATAACAAGCCACTGTACGCGAACGTGGAATTTTACAAAGGTGTAGTGTTCCGGGCGCTCGGCATACCAACGCATTTCTTTACTACCGGTTTTGCTATGGCGCGGGTGTTCGGCTACATCGCTCATTTTCTGGAGGCGCGAATCGACAGCAAGCTGATCCGTCCGGCGGCTCACTACATCGGCCCTGCGGTCGGCAGTCGTTCTGGTCAGTCGGGGCTCAAGGCGAGCTGAAGCTCATCAGTCGATTCAACTTGTGCCTCGATCGGCCTGAAACCAATGCGGTTAAGAAGGGTGCCCGGGTACCCGGCGGGCGCATTGATCAACCGTGCACCCTTGGATTCCGCTATACCGATCGCGTGCCCGAGCAGCCAGCTGCCGAGGCCGTGCCCGCGAAAAGCTTCCTCCACGGCGATCCACACGACCCGGTAAGTGAGCGCTTCAACCGCTTCAACCACATAGGTGCCGATGATCTGACCGTCCAGTTTTGCCACACGCAGATGAACGCCAGAACCACGATCAGGGACCCGATCAAGCGAGCATCCTCCGGCTAGCAGGGTCCAGACCATTTCTTCAGACGTGGGTCTGAACACTTCGGTTCGGGTTGGATCGAATGAGGCCATAACGCTAGATGAATCAGGGTGTGGGCCGATTATCGAGGGATGAACCACAGGCGTCCATCCTGGATGTTGTACCGATCGTCGCATAGGGTGTGACATCAGCGCCGTTCTTTTTCAGACTTTCACCTCATGTATGCTTTCGCCTGCTCCATCTTCCTGAGCGCCTTCCTGCTGTTTCAGGTTCAGCCGATGATCGCCCGTTTCATCCTGCCCTGGTTCGGTGGCGGCTCGGCAATATGGACCACCTGCATGCTGTTTTTTCAGATCGGTCTGCTGGGGGGATATCTCTACGCTCATCTGCTTGCAACGCGACTGCCGCTTCGCAAACAGGTGATCGTTCATCTGACGGCGCTTGTGGCTGCCTTCCTGTTTCTTCCGATAACCCCCGATCAGGCCGATGTGACGCGTTCCGGTATTGATCCAGCCACGCAGATCCTGCTGCTGCTGGCCGTTCACACCGGCATTCCTTTTCTGCTCATCAGCGCAACAGCGCCGCTTTTTCAGCACTGGTTCGCCAACGCGCAGCCGGGTCGTTCACCGTTCAGGTTGTACGCGCTGTCCAATGCAGGATCGCTGGTCGCGCTGTTGAGCTATCCGTTCCTGATCGAACCGAATCTGCGGCTTATCGATCAGACTCTGTTCTGGAGCTTCGGGTTTGTCCTTCTGGCCGGGGTTGCGCTGTGGTGCACGTTGCCCATTCTGACCGGTCGCATTCAGCAAACCGTGTATGCCGGATCGGAGCGCGGTGCAGTGACACCCGGGCACAAATTCGTCTGGGTGCTGTTCTCGGCGTGCGGCTCGATTGCCCTGCTTGCCATCACCAACCAGATGACCCAGGACATCGCGGTGGTGCCGTTCCTGTGGGTCATCCCACTGGGTCTCTATCTGCTGTCGTTCATCATCTGTTTTGATCGCGAAGCCTGGTACCGAAGAACCATCTGGGTGCCTTTTCTGCTGCTGACAACCGGCTTTCTGGTCTATCTGCTGCAGCAGGATCTGGAACGCGGTGAACTCTTTATCGGCTACCAGATCGCCATCTACTGCGCCGCCGGGTTCGCCTGTTTCATGATCTTTCATGGTGAACTGGCCCGGCGGAAGAGCCAGGTCAGTGAGCTGACCACCTTTTACCTGTATGTCTCGTTTGGCGGCGCTCTGGGCGGTCTCTTTGTCGCGCTCATCGCACCACGAATTTTTAATGGCTACTGGGAACTTCACGCGGTTCTGCTGGCTGCTTTTCTCTCCACAATCGGCTCCATCTGGTTTGATCCAGGTGCATTGACCACCCAAATGAAACGGGCAGCATTTGCTGCGTCTGGCGTCGTCTGCACAGCGATGCTCAGCTACTCTCTGGTCGACCACATTGAAGACCAGCAAACCGGTAATCTGCTGGACCTGAGAACCTTCTACGGGGTTCTGCATGTACACGAACCCGCCCCCGGCCCGAACGCCGGTGAACGCAATTTTTTTCATGGACGCATAAAACACGGCACCCAGGTCCAGGGGCGCGGAAACGCCCTCGAACGCCTGCCAACCACTTACTACAGCACGAGTTCAGGCCTGGGTCTGGCAATCAGATTTCACTCAAAAAGAAGCGATGATCCCTCCCAACCAATGAACATGGCCATGGTCGGTCTCGGGATCGGCACCAGTGCTGCACATATGCGCACCGGTGACCGGATGCGTTTTTATGAAATCAATCCGGCGGTTGAGAAGATCGCGCGCGAATATTTCACCTTCCTCGATCTGTATCCGGACGTTGATGTCGTCATTGGCGATGCGCGGGTTTCGCTCACCCGGGAACTCACCGAAACCGGCAGTCATCAATTCGATGTACTGGCCGTGGACGCCTTCTCAGGGGATTCCATTCCCGTCCACCTGCTGACCGAAGAAGCAATGGAGTTATACCTTGCACACCTGGCGCCGGATGGGGTGCTCGCTTTTCACACCACTAACATGCATCTCGATCTTGCTCAGCTGATCCTCAATCTTGCCGACAAACAGAATCTGCCTGCCTATCTGATCTCGGACGAGAGTAGCGATCGATGGACATCTTCCACCGATTGGGTGGTCATTACGCGGAATGAATATCTAACCTCTCGATCGGGTTTCACGTCCAGAATGAACAGACTCGTCGCCACCGAAAACCGGACCTACTGGACCGACAACTTCGGCAACCTGCTGGATGTGCTGATCTGGGACTGAAGACTGTGGTTAACAACATGAAGGGTTCAGCTCCAGAACTTCCACCAGGGCTTCCTGCTTTCTGAGCGTCCAAGCAGCCATCCGGTCACGATTGGCGCGATGCGATCGTAGCGCCCCCAGCTATCCTCATTTGAGTACGGTTGCGATGCAAAGAGGCGCTGATAGGTGGTCAGATATCGCTGATAATTGCTTTTTGTAAACGCAAGACCACGCTCATTCAAATGTGCGCTTTCAATCCTCCCGCCGCATCCGCTAACCAGCAGATCAGCCGGAGATGCATCCCGGTATCGCACCCGCAAAATCTGTTGTTCAGCGTCTTTGAGCAGAGCTTCGCTGACAAGCCCGAGATTCACACACCATGCGAGGTAGATGCCGATGGGCACCGCCGCCAGGTCAATCGATCCCGCGAGGGCCAGGTGATGGTCAATATCATCAAATATCAAGACAGGGCCTGATCCAGATCGGCCAGCAGATCTGCCTGTGTTTCGATCCCCACCGACATTCGGATCAATGAATCATTGATGCCGAGTTTGAGTTTGACCTCTGCGGGCAAACTCGCATGAGTCATGATCGCAGGATGTTCAACAAGCGATTCAACGCCACCCAGACTTTCCGCCAGGGTAAATATCCGGACTTTTTCAAGAAAATGTCGCGCCTGCGCGAGATCGCCTTTGAGATAGCAGGACAACATGCCACCGTGACCCGTGGTCTGGCGGCAGGCAAGGTCATACTGCGGATGGCTGGCAAGACCAGGATAGATTACCCGGTCGACGGCAGGATGATCCTGCAGATAAGTGGCCACCGCCATCGCATTGGTCTGATGCGCCTGCATCCGCACGGCCAGGGTCTTCAGACTTCGCAGACACAGATAAGCATCCATGGCGCCCTGAATACCACCGATGGTGTTGTGCAGAAAGCTCAACCGCTCACCCAGATCCTGATCATCGGTCACTACTACACCGCCGATCAGGTCACTGTGGCCGTTGATGTATTTGGTGGTGCTGTGCAGAACCAGATCTGCACCCAACTCGATAGGTTTTTGAAAATACGGACTCAGAAACGTGTTATCCACAACCACCCTGGCACCTGCCGCGTGGGCGATCTGCGACAATCGGGTGATATCCACCAACTTCATCAGCGGGTTGGAAGGTGATTCCAGCCAGACGAACCGCGTCCTGTCGTTTAACTGCGCCTCGAGTGCGCCATCCACCGACAGGTCCGCATAGCTGAAGGTTATGCCTTTCGGCCGAAAAACCTGCTCGAATAACCGATAGGTTCCACCGTACATGTCGTCGCAGCACACTACGTGATCACCTTGCTTAAGCAAGTGGATCAGTGTGGTTGCCCCAACACAGCCCGACGCAAACGCAAAACCGTAGCGGGCCCCTTCCAGATTGGCGACACAGGTTTCGAACGCGCTCCGCGTGGGATTGTGCGACCGGCTGTACTCATAGCCTTTGTGCTCGCCGGGTGAGGTATGCGCATAGGTCGATGTCATATACACCGGCGTGATCACCGCGCCGGTTGCCGGGTCTGGTGCCTGGCCTGCATGGATTGCGCGTGTTTCAAAGCCGAACTGTTCTTCGGGCCATTGCATAGCCGCCTCCGTGTGGTGCTTTACAGATTTATCCTGTCGGACAGGATGTGAAAAAGCCGCCGCACAGTAGCCCCTGTACCCGGTGGCTTCAACACCTGGAGCATTTTGCATTAGAATCCTGACCTCCGTGTCTTCAGGTACGCATCGATGAAAGCAAAACATCCGGCCGTCCTTCTCACCATGCTGTTATTGGTCCCTTCGCCGATCGGGTTCACCGCTGGCAGTAGTAGCGGCGGCGGCGACATGCCTGCTTCAAGGTCGGATCTCGCTCCCCCTGAGCGGTCATCGGAAAGTCAGTATAAAAGCGCACTGAAACAGAAGGAAAAAGCCTGGAAATTCGAAGCCAAGGCAGCGGCGGCGACCGACGACAAAGACCGCGAAAAGAACCTCGTAAAAGCACAAAAGGCCTATCAGAAAGCCATCAAGGGGCAGACTAAGGCGCTCAAAACTTATTCGCGTAACTATAAGGCCGCAAACGAACTGGGTTACGCCTTACGTAAGACGGGTGATTACGAAAAAGCGATTGGCGCTTATAACTATGCCCTGCAGATCAACCCGGATTACCACCAGGCCATCGAATACCGCGGTGAAGCATTCCTGGCCCTTGGCTATCATGAACATGCCAAGCAGGCTTATCTGCAGCTTTTCCGCGACGACCGAGAGCTTGCCGCACAGTTGATGAGCGCCATCGAAACCTGGCTTGCCGACGAAACCAACGCGGCTAATGACACCACCGACCTGGCCGCCTGGGTTGAAGAGCGCAAATCGCTGGCCGAAGTAACGCAAGACCTGACGAGCAAATCCCGCAGCTGGTAGACCGACGCAATCCGTTGTGCTCGCGGGTTCTCTCGCTGCGCAGGAGTTGCCCGCAACAACCTACCTCGGTTGATCACCCGCGATGGTGACCCTGTGCATGCGTCGATGCTGCGGAAAGAAGTCGTTCACCGGTTTGTGCTGGGTTGAGCGATTGTCCCAGATCGCCACAGTATTCACTGACCAGTTTAGCCGGACGGTAAACTCCTCGGTGACGATGTGCCGGTACAGAAAAGCCAGAATTTCACGGCTCTCATGGTCAGACAGATCTTCGATTTTAGTAGTGAATAGCGGATTCACGTAGATCACCTTGCGCCCCGAGATGGGGTGAGTGCGGATCACCGGATGGCTCACCGGTGGATTGGCAGCCACCGTACTGGCGAGACGTTCTTCACCCCCGGGTGCAGCGAGGCTCTCTTTGAAACCAAAGCGAAAATCGTTGAGTGCCCGCAGCGGTTCAAGAAACGCCTTCATCGGCTGTGACAATTCATCAAACGCAGCCGCCGCACTGGCCCACAGTGTGTCACCACCAAAGGCCGGAATGATCTGACCATGAAGCAGACTGAGCGCCGGTGGTCGTGGTCGGAATGTCATGTCTGAATGCCAGACTTCGATCTTCGACGGGTTCTCCGGGGTGCTCTCCAGAATCTGCACATCAGGCGCACCGGCAACCGTCTGGTAGGCGGGATGTGCTTCAATCTCACCGAAGCGGCGGGCAAATGCCTGAAACACTTCAGCCGGGGCATTCTGATCGCGGAAGAACAACACCTGGTGATCGATCAACGCCCGGTGGATGTTCTCAAACAGGCTTTCGTCAGAAACGATGTCTGCGAGCGCGACGCCTGAGATGTGGGCACCGAGCGCGCCGGCGGCCTTGTTCAGTTGCACAGTTTGTTCCTCAATACCTTGCGTTTTGCGCAGATAGTACCCCGGTGTTCAGTTTCGGCGGTACCATGTCCGCTTATATCTTCAGGACCTGCCATGCCCGGCTCCGTGCCCCCTGCACTCAAGTGGGAGCAGGATCAACTGTTTCTGCTTGACCAGCGGGCACTCCCTGTACGCATCGAGTATCTGCATATCAGCACTATCGCCCAGGCCAGGGATGCCATCCACACCCTGACCGTGAGAGGTGCACCCGCCATCGGGATCGCCGCCGCCTACGCTCTTGTTGTGGCCATGAAGGAGGCGCCTTTACAAAGGGATGGTTTTCTCGCGCACTTAAACCAGCAGGCAAAGTTCCTCCACAGCGCCCGACCCACCGCTGTCAATCTCGGCTGGGCAATCGACCGTCTGCAGCGTGCAGCCGCTGTGACTCCGACCTGGCAGACACTGCGCGACGAAGCGGTCCTGATCCACAGCGAAGACCTCGCAATGTGCGAGGCCATCGGCCGCAATGGGGCACACCTGATCACCAACGGCTGCAACATCCTCACCCACTGCAACGCAGGTGCTCTGGCGGTTTCTGCCCTGGGCACTGCGACCGCACCCATGTACGTGGCTCATCAGGCCGGGGTTCGCTTCCACGTTTATGCGGATGAAACCCGGCCATTACTACAGGGCGCGCGTTTGACCGCATGGGAACTCGATCAGGCCGGGATTGATGTGACGCTCATCTGCGACAACGTGGCCGCCACCCTGATGGCAGCCGGATCCATCGATCTGGTGCTGGTCGGCACCGACAGGGTTGCTGCCAACGGCGATGTGGTCAACAAGATCGGCACGTTGAACCTGGCGGTCCTGTGCCGCCACTTCAAGGTTCCGTTTTACGTAGCCTGCCCTTCGTCGACCTATGATCCTCACACACCGAGCGGTGAAGAGGTACCCATTGAAGAACGCAGCGCCGACGAAGTCAGGAGTGCCCAGACCGCCAACGTCGCTGTGTTCAACCCGGCATTCGATGTCACACCACACGCTCTGGTGTCTGGCATCATCACCGACCGTGGCATCGCCCGAGCGCCATTGCCACGAACCCTGCCGGATCTGCTTGCGAACTGACCACTCCCACCGGCACTGAACGTCCGATCAGCAAATCGCTATCGGAGCGCGTCTTCAATAAACTCAAGGCGATCTTTGCCCCAGTACAGCTCGCCGTCTACAACCGTTGTGGGTGCGCCAAACACACCGCGATCAAGGCCTTCATTGGTACTGTCAATCAGCACCTGGCGCACCGCATCAGACTCGGTTTCGGCAACGAAATCGTCGGACGCAACCCCCAGACGTGCCGCGATCTCCGCAAGATGGTCAAGCTCAGCGATGCGATGATCGTTCTGTTCCCAGTAAGCACGCAACAGCGCATCCACAAATTCAAGCTCTCGCGACCAGCGACGCATGGCGATTGCACCCCGCATGGCCACGCTGGTTTTGATCGGGAATACGTCCGGCATGCGAAACGGCAGACCGTAACGTTGCGCCCAGCGCTTAAGATCCCGTTTGCGGTTGGCGAGCTTGGCCGTGGGTTCGTCCATCAGCGTGTAGTTGTGGTGGCGAAACACGTAGCCTAAGTTGAACGGGCGAAGGATCAGCTGTGCCCCGTGCCTGGCCACCAGGGGCGGGATCAGCTTTAACGCAAAGTAACTGTTGGTGCTTCCGGCGTCCCAGAAAAGCTCAACCTGCCTTGCCATCTCTTTCTCCCTCAAACGATCAGCTATGATGCCCTGTGCGCGATGCCATTCAAAACGCCACGTCAGACCACGGGTACCAGACATGACCACAGAACACTCTGTGCTGCTGCAACACAGCCGCCCCGCCCCAGTAACTCGCAGCAGTCTGCTGGCTGATCTGCGTAAACTCGGCAGCCGGCAGCACATGACAGGTCAAGACACGCTGATCGTTCACACGTCGTTGTCGAAGCTCGGCTGGATTGCGGGGGGTGCGCAGGCAGTTGTGCAAACGCTGCTGGATTTCACCGGCACCGATGGCACGCTCGTCATGCCCACACACAGCGCTCAACTGACCGATCCGGCGAACTGGGTGAATCCACCGGTACCGGCAGGGTGGTGGCCGCAGATCCGCGATGAAATGCCAGCCTTTGACCCTGATCTGACCCCCACCCGCTCCATG
>JAQBYL010000055.1 GCA_027622495.1 Pseudomonadota bacterium | reverse complement strand
GCCTACGCCGCCCGCGACGGTCAATATCGCGCCCTGACCCGCTGGTATAAAAACGAGGCAGGTGATCTGGTGGGCGAAATCCAGATCCCCATGAAAGTCGGCACGGTGGGCGGATCGCTTGAAACCAACCCGAGCGTACGGATCAACCACCGGCTGCTCGGTTCGCCGAGCGCAACGGAACTCGCCTGCGTGATGGGCACAGTTGGCCTGGCCCAGAACTTCGCCGCCTTGCGTGCACTCAGCACCGACGGCATCCAGCAGAATCACATGACACTGCATGCGCGAAGTGTCGCCAGCAGCGCGAATGTTGCAGAAGAACATTTCGACACGGTGGTAGAAGCGCTCATCGAATCGGGCGAAATCAAGGTCTGGAAAGCCCAGGAAATCGTCCGCAATCTGGCGCGCAAGGCGGTCTCACCGGATCACGCCGACCGCTCATCGGCACACGGCAAAGTCATTCTGCTGGGCGAACACGCCGTGGTGTACGGGCGACCCGCGCTGGCCCTGCCCATTGAACTGGCGGTAGAGGCACTGGTCCGCAAAGGTGGGGATGGCATCAACATCGTGATACCGCGCTGGGGGCTCGAACAGAAAGTCAGAGCAGAGACCAGTCAGGGTGTCAGCGGGATCATGCTCAACCTGCTTCGCGACCTGGATCTCGATCGCCAGGCGATGACCATCGAGGTCATCCCGCACGTTCCACGGGCCATGGGTCTGGGTGGATCATCAGCGCTGGCGGTTGCGGTGATCCGCGCGCTGGATCGGGCGTTTACCCTGAACCTGAGCGACGCGGTGGTGAACACGCTGGCATTCGAATGCGAAAAAGCTGCTCACGGAACCCCTTCCGGGATCGATAACACCATCGCCACCTATGGTATGCCGCTGGTGTACCAGAACACCGACAAACCGACCTTCACAGAAATCCGGCTGAGCGAACCGGTTCCGCTGGTGATCGGGATAACCGGCAAAGAAAGCCTCACTGCCAACACGGTGGCGAAGGTGCGCAAATCCTGGGAGACCAACAAAAATCGCTACGAGGCGATCTTTGATCAGATCGCCACGTTGACCGTCGCCGGTGTGGAAGCATTGAAATCAGCCCACTACGTTGAGCTTGGCGAGTTGATGAATCTGTGCCACGGCTATCTGAACGCCCTGCAGCTTTCCACCCCCGAACTGGAGGATCTGATTCACATCGCCCGTAACAACGGGGCGCTGGGTGCAAAATTGACTGGCGGCGGCGGCGGCGGATCGATCATTGCGCTTTGCCCCGACAACGAAGAGCGGGTCAAGACTGCGATGCAGGCAGCCGGTTATCGCGCGTTGACCATCGCAACCGGCTTCCCTGGGGCTTGATCAGGTTCAGGCGGCGCTGAAGCTCGGCCGCTCGCTGAGCATTTTGTGCCAGCGATTGATGTTGGGCAGATCATTGGGGATCTGCACCTTCACCGCATTGGCGAAGTCGTAGGCCACCGCCAGAGTGATGTCGGCAATACTCAGTTCAGCGCCTGCCAGGTATTCGGTTTTGCCCAACTGAGCGTCGAACACGGGCAGCACATCAGCAGCCACTTCCTGACTGATCTCCCCCCACTCCTTGCTGATTTTTTCGCGATCTTTGAAAAACCCCGAGATGTTGCGAAAGGCCATCGCCACGCTCATCAGAAAATTGATTTCTGCCCGTCGATTCCACATTTCGATCACTGCAGCTGATTGCGCTGTGGTCCCGAACAGGGGCGGTTGCGGATGCAGCCCTTCCAGATAACGACAGATCGCAACCGATTCAGACAGGCAGGTGCCGTCATCGAGTTCCAGCACCGGGATGCGACCGATGGGGTTTTTGCTCTTGAACGGTTCAGCGATGTTTTCTCCAGCGCGCAGGTTGACCTGCACTCTGGGCAGATCGATACCTTTTTCGGCCATGAAAATATGCACTCGCCGCGCATTCGGTGTGCCTTTGGTTTCGAACAGTTGCATGGGCTCCCTTCCTTATTTCAGATTCAGTTTTATTCGATGTCTAATCGTCGAGCTTCAGATGTGAGGTGTCGGGCGGTGGCGGGGCTGCGGCCCGAGGGGACGTGGACATATCGGCGCCGGGTTCAGCCAGCACAAAGTCGGTGGCAATCTCAATTTCCATGATGTTTTGCGGATCACCGAGACGCACACCGACCTCCGCCAGTGTGATGTGCGACACATCCGGGGCATGCACACTGCTTTGACTTGGATCACTCAGAGGACCGTCAACGACTTCAAGGTGGCTTACGTCGATGTCTACATCAGGTGTGTTGGCTCGCTCGTCAGGCCGCAGAACATCGCTGCCATGCGGCAACACGGTGAGTTCCGGTCGATCCGGTTCGGGGGTAGCCTTAACCCCCTCATCGAGAGCAACTCTGACAACCAGCAGCTGTGCGCCGGATTGTTTGAACGCCTGCTGATAGCGCGCAGCCGTGGCCCTGTCTACCTGTTTCTTAACGGTGATGGTGGCGCCGGAAAAGAGCCGCTCAAGACCCGCATCATCGAGTTTGAGAATCTGCGCCAGGCGTTTTTTGACCACTGCTTTGTGCTGGCCCTCAACCACTTCGCCTTTAAACAGCAGTCGGAATTGTTCTTCCATGGCAGCGATTGTAACCGCATTGCGTCAGTATCGTCTTCGGGTCAATATCGTACCGATACAAACCCGGGAGAGGGCAACAAAATGGGAACACCAGCACGCGTAGTGGTACTGCCACAAGCGACTTCGATTCTGCGCATTGAGGAATTAACCCTCCCCGATCCCGGTCCCACACAGGTGGTGGTCAAACAGTTCGCATCCGGGATCTGCCATTCGCAGTTGCACCAGATGCACCGACCGCGGCAGAACCCGATTGTGCTGGGCCATGAATCCACAGGGGTGGTGTTAAAGACCGGTGCTGATGTGAGCCACGTTGTCGAAGGCGACATGGTCATGGTGACCTGGGTACCCAGAAACACCCTTGCCGCCACCGCGGTACCGGTTCGCGCCACTCTGACCGTCTCTGACGGCGAAGCCCAGTCCGAAAACGTATTCACCTGGGCCGACCACACCATCGCCGACCAGCAATATGTGGTCAAAGTGGACCCCGGTATCGACAGGGACGTCACCGCGATCATCGGTTGTGCGGTCATGACCGGTGCCGGCGCAGTGATCAATACCGCCAAGGTTCAGGCCGGCAACAGCGTGGCCATCTTCGGCGTTGGAGGCGTCGGCCTTTCTGCGGTTGTTGCCGCCAAGGTAGCCGGCGCAAACCCGATTATTGCGGTGGATCTGGATGACGCGAAGCTCGAGTTCGCCAAACGCTTCGGGGCCACCCACTGCATCAACGCATCCAATCAGGACCCGGTGGCAGCCATCCACGCCCTCACTCCGCGACCGGGTGAATTCACCATCATGCGCACCCCGGTGAGCGGTGCCGATTTCACCTTCGACTGCATCGGCATACGCAAGACCATGGAACAGATCGTGCCGGCCGCTCGCGCCGGGCGCTTCGGTGCATCCGACGGTGGTACCGCCGTGCTTGTGGGTGTTCCAAGCACCCCGGTCGAGCTCAATGCCATCGACGTGCTGATCAACGAAAAGCACTTTATCGGCAGCATCGGTGGCTCCTGTGCACCGGACCGGGACTTTCCGCGTTTTCTCGACTGGCAGGAAGAAGGCCACCTGGACCTGCATGCCATGGTCACCCAGCGCTATCGGATTGAAGACATCAACGAGGCGACCACCGCCTTGCAGGAGGGTCGCATCAGCGGTCGGGCCATCCTGGAATTCGATTGATGCACGCCAGTCATTTCGGTGCGGTTGGCAACCTGCAGATGGCCCATCACCGCAGTCACGATCCGGCAGACAAGCGCGGCGGTAAAAAGCCAGCGCTGATTCTGTTGCACGGTTTTACCGGTTCCAAACTGGATTTTCACGACCAGCTGGAATGGTTTGATGATCTGCGCCAGACCTTTGCCTATGACCAGCGCGGGCATGGAGAAACCACCAACGCCCTGCCCTACAACCTCAATCAACTGGTCACTGATCTGATTGGGTGGATGAACCGCCAGGATCTGGATCAGGTCGATCTGCTCGGTCATTCCATGGGTGGCATGGTAGCGCTGCGCGCAGTCCTTGCTCATCCCGAACGCTTTCGCTCGCTGATTCTCATGGATACCGCACCCAGTGGGATCGACCTCATGGCGCCAGCCATACGCGACAGACTCAATTCACTGGTTATGGCCGATGGCTGTCAGGCACTCGTCAAAATGATGCGCTCCCAGCCTGCCAGCAGACCTGCCCAGCGCGGTATTGATTTTCTGGGTGAGGACGAGCACTGGCGCAGGATCCAGGTCAAGCTGACGCAGATGGATCCGCAGGCGTTTGTGGATCTCGGTCGGCAACTGGCCGAGCAGGTATCAGTGGCCGATCGGCTATCCGCAATCAATTGCCCAACCACCATTCTGGTCGGCGAACACGACGCACCGTTTGTGGGGCCGAGTCGAGAAATGGCCGGGGCAATCGAAAACGCTAACCTGGTGGTGATCCCGAAAGCGGGTCACAGCCCTCAGTACGAAAACCCGGAGGTGTGGCGCGAAGCACTTCGCGCTCACCTGATCAGAGGTTAGTTATTGCCTGATAAGCAGCCTGCAGCAGTTTGAAACCGCGCTGATCCCCGGGCAGATCCGCCTCCATCTTGTTCATCACGTAGCTGACACAGAGCTTTGCATCCATATCCACCACCACGGTAGAGCCGCCCCAGCCGCCCCAATAGGCAATATTCGGGTTGGGTCCCATGGGCATCAGATCGCTGGTCAAGCCGTAGCCCATGCCGAAACGCAGCGGCACGCCAAGGACCAGGTCCTCGCCAAAGCTCTGCTCATCAAAGATCGCCCGACAGCCTGCTTCGCTCATCAGGTTGACCCCAAACGCATTGCCACCGTTTGCCACAATACTCTGCACACGAACGATCGAGCGGGCATTGCCGTGGCCATTGGCAGCGGGTATTTCAGCCTTGCGCCAACCGCTTGTGCGTGATGCCCTGGCGTCTACCGCGGGGTTGGCAAAGGTGCGCGCGGCAATGCTGCCTTCTTCACCACCGGCAGCCTTTGGTCCGGTCGAGGGTGGGATCAGATCGCCTATCCGGTCAAAAACCGACTCTGGCGTGCCGATATAAAAATCTGCGCCAAGCGGACCGGCGATCTCGTTGCTGAAGAATGTACCGATGCTCTGACCGGTTATGCGCCGGACAACTTCACCGATCAGGTGACCCTGTGTCAGGGCGTGATAACCGCTGGCGGTTCCCGGCTCCCACCAGGGAGCCTGTCTCGCCAGCGCACCGACCATGCGATCCCAATCGTAAACATCGTCGCCGCGCATGGGTTCATCCATGCCGGAAAGCCCGGCAGAATGGCTCATGAAGTGGCGGACCTCGACCTTTTCTTTGCCATTGGAGGCAAACTCAGGCCAGTAACGGGAAACCGGCGCATACAGATCAAGCTCACCCCGATCCGCGAGCAACAAAGCAGTCAACGCGGCCATGGTTTTTGTGGAGGAATAGACGTTGACGATCGTATCTTTTTCCCAGGGCTGGGTTTTTTCCAGATCGAGATGACCGCCCCACAGATCAACCACGTACTCACCGCAGTAGCTGACCGCAACACTGGCCCCCACATCGCCCCGATCGCTGAAATTCTTTTCAAACTCAGCCTGTACCGGGGCAAAGGCGTCGCCGCAATAACCATGAACATCGGTCACGTAGATCTCCTTTTGAACTAAAGTTACAGCCGATCCATCTGTGCGACCCGGTCGATCAGTTCTTCCATCCGCGTGCTGTAGCCCCACTCGTTGTCATACCAGCTGATGACCTTGGCCATCCGCGACTCAATAACCTGTGTGAGGTCCGCATCGAAAATGCTCGAGTGGCTGTTGCCGATCACATCGCCTGAAACGATCGGGTCGGTACAGTAAGACAGAATGCCTTTCAACGGTCCTTCGGCCGCTGCACGCATGGCAGCGTTGATGCTCTCTTTGCTTACATCGACGTTCATCTCGACGGTCAGATCGATGAGCGAACCATCCGGCACCGGCACCCGCATGGCCATGCCATCCAGTTTACCGGCGAGTTCCGGCAGAACCTGACCGATCGCTTTGGCTGCACCGGTTGACGTCGGCACGATGTTGGTTGCAGCACTTCTGGAGCGGCGCAGGTCTTTGTGCGGGGCATCGATCAGGCGTTGGTCGGAGGTGTAGGCATGAATGGTGGTCAGAAGACCCCGGCGTATGCCGAATGACTCATGCAGCACTTTGACTACCGGGGCTGCACAGTTGGTGGTGCAACTGGCATTGGAGATGATCAGCGAATCCGCTCGAACCACGTGATCGTTTACACCCATCACGAGCGTTGCTTCCAGTGGATCCTTGGTTGGAACGGTGATCAGAACCCTTCGTGCGCCCGCATCCAGATGCATCTGAAGTTCGGCAAGTTTGCGGAACCGACCGCTGCTCTCAATAACATAGTCCACGCCAAGCTCACGCCACGGCAGTTTCGCCGGGTCCGGTTCGTTGAGCACTTCAAACCGGTCGCCATCGATCGAGATGGTAGTGCCATCACACAAAACTTCACCGGGGTAGACACCATGGATGCTGTCGTACTTGAATGCATAAGCCAGATCTTCGGCACCGGCCAGATCATTGACCGCAATCACATCGTAATGCCCACGCAGTTTAGCGATGCGGGTAATCGTGCGGCCGATGCGGCCAAAGCCGTTGATTGCGATCCTGGGTTTAGACATGGACGTTCCTCAGGTCAACTGCCACTGCAGCAGTGTGAAGGCCGCCGGTTTGGCATCCGGATGATGTTCGAACACCGCGCGCACACCCGCACCAATCGGGACTTTCTGTTCGGGATCACCGAGCAGGTTACCGACCAGCCGCACGTCCCCGGCCTGTGGCAGACTGACCAGGACGACGATGTAGGGACCCTGCTCTTTCAGGGCAGGATGCACCGGGTGCCAGACTCTTTCATAGCTGTAGATGATTCCCTCCCCGGCCACCTGTTCAAAAGTAAGCTTCATGCTCAGACAGTGATGACAGACAAACTCAGGCCCCCACTGCCAGCCGTGACAGGAACTACAGCGCTGGAGAAATATCTGCTCATTGCGCAGACCTTCCCAGAACGGTTTGTCGAGACCGTCTGGGGACGGAACCGGCTGAGGTAAACCTGGATTCAGATATGCGTTACTCACAGGGTTGCCTCCGAACCGAAGATGCTGTTACTAACCGGTGTGACCATCGGTCCGGAGATCACCATTGCCACGTCCGCACCGTCTACCTGATTGGTGGACTGACCCCAGATCTGGCGTACCGCTTCGATGTTGAGGCCGAGGCCGTGCATATAGCATTCGGCCAGATTGCCACCGCTGGTGTTGGTCGGAAGGCCACCGCCGGGAGCCATCAGCCGTTCGGGGGTAAAAAACTCATTGCACTCATCGGGCGCGCAGAAACCATGTTCGACGATGCTCATCAGCACCCCGCCGGTGAAGTTCTCGTAACTCTGCAGAACATCCACGTCCGCTGGTTTTACGCCCGCCATCTCATACAACCGCGGTGCCAGGGTTTTGAAAGCACTGGTGGCGTAGTCAGGCGCGTTGTGAACCGATGCGCCTGCACGGAAGTGCGAACCGATGGTCGCGCCAAGAACGTAGGCGGGTGGATTGGCAAAATCTTTGGCCCGTTCGGCTGACACCAACACCATGGCAGCAGCGCCGTCGTTTTCCAGGCAGCAGTCGAACAGATGAAACGGCTCGACTATCCAGCGCGATGCGTCGTACTTGGCCTCATCGAGTGGTCGCCCGTGCATTACCGCACGGGGATTATTCTGCGCATGATGATAAGACGCGAGCGAGATCGCCCGCAGAGCCGACTGATCCACTTTGTGATCAGACATGAAGCGCACCACTTTCATGGCGAACATCTGCGCCGGGCTCATCAAACCGTAGGGAACGGTATGAGCCATGTCACCGGCGATGGTGTTGCGCTGGGGTCCCTGGCCAAAGCGGCCAAACTGACCCTGGGCAAGGGCACGAAAGACCACCACACAGTCGGCAAGACCAGTCGCTACCGCGGCGGCCGCATTGGCAATTGCCCCGGATCCACCGCCACCGCCGCCGCCCCACTGCATGTTGGAAAAGCGTAACTCTTTGCATCCCAGCGCCGCCGCCAGTCTGGACGGATCGCTGCGATCGTTGCTGTACGAGGCAAAACCATCCACCTCTTTGGGCGAAATGCCTGCGCTTGCACAGGCACGCATGATGGCTTTCAGCGCAAGCTTGAATTCGGGGTCTTCAGACTCCCCGCGTTTGTAGTAATCGGTTTCGCCAACGCCAACCACAGCTACCTTGCCGCGAAGTGTTCGATTCATAGCTTTAATCCTCCCGTAACCGACATTACACGTATGCCTGCGGGCTTTCCAACAGAGGCTGACCTTCGCTATGGTAGGGCTGATTAAAAATTCACCTTAAGGGAACGAGAACATGCCGATCAATCCGGATGCAGTGGGCGCGCAGGGCGGCCCGGTCAAACGCAGTTGGACATCCAAAGATGCACTGCTGTACGCCGTGGGCGTAGGCGCAGGGCTTGACGAACTCGCCTTCACCACCGAAAACACCAACCAGACACCGCAACGGGTGCTGCCCACATTTGCGGTCATCATCGGCGGCGGGGCGCCGATGGACAAAGTCGGATCGTTCAACCCGGCCCTCATGGTGCATGGTGAACAGGGCATTGAGCTGTTTGACGAAATCCCACCCGACGGTGAAATCGAGAGTGTCGGAAAGTGCACCGGCATATATGACAAGGGTTCCGCTGCGGTGCTCGAGTTCGAATCCATCTCCACCAATGTTCGAACCGGGAAACCGCTGCTGAAAACCCGCATGAGTCTGTTCTGCCGCGGCGAAGGTGGCTGGGGCGGCGATCGCGGACCATCAGAGCGACTCGAGTTCCCACAAACCGCGCCGGATCAAACTGTGACCTACAAAACCCGTGAAGATCAGGCGCTCACTTACCGGCTGTCCGGCGATCGCAATCCCCTGCACTCCGACCCGTCGTTTGCAGCCATGGGCGGTTTCGAAAAACCGATTCTTCATGGCCTTTGCTCCTGGGGATTCACCGGTCGAGCCTTACTGCACGCTCTGTGTGGCAGCGACCCGAGCCGTTTCAAGAGTATGAACAGCCGCTTTTCAAAACCCGTTATCCCCGGCGATGAGCTGACGGTATCGATGTGGGTAGACGGTAAAAAAGCCCTTTTCATCACGACCAATCAGCACGGTGAAAAAGTCATCGATCAGGGCCTGTTTACATTCTCCTGAGGAATGAAACAAAGGCGCTAACCCTTAAACTACAGAGGATCCAACCATGACCTACGCCCAGCATCGAACCCTGTACGACGCCGACAGTCACATCATGGAGTTACCCAACTTTCTGAGTGATCACGTGGATCCCGGCATGCGCGAGCGTCTGCCAGCCATCGATTTCGGTGCCAACTCAAATCTGCAGCGCAATCTTAAGACCTTCGTGGACCAGGGTTGTGCTCACACCGATGACGACATCGCGAAGATGCTGGCCATGGGCGACGAGGTGCTGCGTGGACCGAAGGGTTATGATGCCACCGGCGCATTCAATGGGTCAGAGCGGTCGAAGGTGCTGGATCTGCTCGGGTTTAAAAAACAGCTGGTGTTCGCCTCTGTAAGTGAAGCGCTGGTGTTCTCCCAGAAACTCGATATGGACGTGCGTTATGCAGCCGCACGCGCGCACAACCGGGCGATGAAAGACTTCTGCACTGCCGACGCACGCCTGATGGGTGTCGCAGCAGTTTCGCTGGACGATCCGGATCTGGCGCTTGCTGAACTCAACACCCTGTTGCAGGAAGGCGCCGGCGCGGTCTGGGTCCCCCATCGACACTGCGGCGGCCGCTCACCGGGGCACACAGCATTTGACCCGTTCTGGGCCCGCCTGCAGGAAGCCGGGATCCCGTTTGTGGTCCACATCGGCGGCGATGGGCTGCAGGTCGACAAAGCGTGGATGAACAACGGCCGGCCGTTACCCAAAGACTGGCTCGGCGGGGGCGAAAACGTGCGCGGTAAAGACATGACCAGCGTACATCACATGGCTGAGCGATTCCTGTCGATGATGGTGCTCGATGGTGTGTTCGAACGTTTCCCTCGCCTCAAGGGTGCCAGCGTAGAACTGGGTGCCGGCTGGGTACCGGCCATGCTCGACCGGCTGGACTGGGTGGTGGACATCTGGTCAAAGAGCGACGAAGAACTCAGGAAACTCACGCGCAAACCGTCGCAGCAATTCACCGAACAGTTTGCATTTACCCCCTACGTTTACGAAGACATCGGCAGAATCATCAGTCAGTCCAACGCCGACCTTTACCTGTTTTCAAGCGACTACCCGCACCCGGAAGGCGGCAGAAATCCCATCGGCCGGTTCGAAACCTCGCTTGAGGGACTGGATGCCAGCGCGCAATCAAGATTCTACGCCGAGAACTTTCAGCGGGTGTTCAGTGTGTAGCGCATAACGGGCGCCATCATGCTGAAGCGCATCGACCATGTTTATCTTTTTACCGCGACGTTCTCGAATGGCCGCTGACCTTTGAAGATGCGGCCATGGGCTGGGCTCAGTTCGATCTCGGCGGACCGGGCATCGCAATCGAGCGTGCCGATCCGAATGACCCTGAGGCGCGAGAACTGTGCGGCCGCTTTGTGGGTGTATCGATTACTGTCGACAACATCACGGCGACCTGTGACGCCTGGCGTGAGAAGGGCGTGCACTTCATCGCGCCCCCTGAGGTTCAACCGTGGGGAGGCGTGCTGGCGCACTTTCAGGACCCTGCCGGTAACACGCTCACCCTGTTGGGATCCTTTGATGACAATGCCGATTAAGCCAACGCGCAAGGCATGAAACCCTCACCGTTGGCACTGCTGGATGTGACGCTCAAAGGCTGGGCGGCACTCATGCTGATCAGCGCGGGGATCGGATTTCTGCAGACTCAGCAAGCGGACGTGCCGCGGATCATCGCTGCCCATCTGTTGTTCGCGTTGAGCCTTTTTCTTGCTGCGCAACCGAGCAGAATAGCGGTGTTCAGTGCAGCGCTGGGTCTGGTTGTAGCGATTGGAACAATCCGCTCTTATCTGCAGGACGCAGGTTCACCCTTGCCGGTGTTGATCGATGTGACTGGCGGCGGCCTGACCGCCTGGTACGCGGTCAGTGTGGTGCGATCAGCGCTTGCGAAACAGCGCCAGAAACCCAAGGCCTAACGCCAGCAGCGCAAAGGTTCCGGGCTCCGCTACGCTGGTCTGGTTTGCTGCCAGCAACGGCAGGCCTGCAGATTCGTTGTTTGACACTAAGGACATTGGCTCAAGGAGCCCGCTGGGCACTGCATCGAGCAGTTCCTCGAAAATTTCACCAACGCCCAGATCCGGCAGAGGCGTGTCGAGCAGGTCAGCCAGCATGTCCAGAGCATCTCTACCCGCGTGATCCACTCCGGTATCACCTGTCTCAGAGGTATCACCTGTCTCAGAGGTATCACCCGCACGCGAGATCTCCTCATCAATGAGCGCCTGAGCCGAAGTTGCAGATCCACGGGACTTGCCACTTGCCAGGCCGATTTGACCAGTCGGTTTGCGTACCGACCCTGCATCTGCCTGGGCCGTGCTGCCACCACGGAACGAGCGCCACCCAGATAAGCGACCGCCTGATCCCCAGACGCTGTTGTGCAGCCCGAACGCCTTGTCAAGGGTCGGGCTGCGGAAGGATTCGAGGGTCAGATCGGACAGGCCCTGATCGGCGGAACCCCTCACGATGGTTTCTGAACTGCCGCCAGCGAAGTCCCACAGCCGTAACTGGTCCATACCGGTAGGCAGTGCTACCGGATAGGCGTGCTCGCCATTACTGCCCAGCAAGGCCTGGGGGCTGCCAGCCGCTGATTCTTCCGTGAGCATGTAGTCAACATCGCCGAACGGCACCAGCATCTGCTGATAGGCGCTCAGGTTGATGCGCGCGCGCAGATAGGTTCCGGGATCGAACCGCGGTTCGTGCTCGGTCTGCCACATCCTGAAGAATGCTGAGGACAGCCCGATCGCGTTCTCACGCCGGTCATCCGACAGCAGCGCAATACAGATCAGGCTGATTCCGACTCCGGCGACCAAGCCCCCGAAGCGCAGAAATTGCGCCGTTTTTCTTCTGTCTGTGGTGCGCCCGCGGCTGTGCCGGTGGTGTTTACTACCTTTCACTTTGTCGCATGTTTGCTGGAGACGCGAGTACTCCCCATTACGTGCCCAGGGTATTCGTCTCTGCTCCGGATAAAGGCAACCTACAACAAAACTGACTACTTCTCCACGCTTGACAACCGACCGGATGATGATCAGTAAATGCCGCTGATCTCCGCGCAAGCGAGGCAAAATGTTTGAGAAATTCTACCGTATCTGGGGAGGTGCAGGCGCAGCCCTCGCGCCAGTTGGGGTGGCGTACCCGACTTTGTGGACCACGCTCTTCGGGATCCAGGCGGATTCTGGCGTCAGCCTGGTCCTGAGCTTCTGCTTTGTGTTCATCGGCCTGTTGATCGTCGCGTGTTCTTTCATCGAGGCGACCCGCGCTCGTCTGGTCGTCACTTTCTGCATCATTTCCGCGCATCTAGGCTGGTTAGCCATCGCCGTTTACAACACAACAAAAGGTTATGCAGCTAACCTGGCCACCGTTGTCCTGCTCAACCTGATCGCCGCCGTCCTGCTCATGATCATCGCCTCAAAACAATCCCGCCGAAGGCTGTCGTGACCCACAGCCTGATACCGGACACCTTTCCGGACCTCTCGACCGCGCGGCTGACGCTTCGACAGATGAACAAAAGCGACCTGCCCGCCTGGTTTGCGCGTCTGTCTGACGAAGAGGCGGTCAGTCTTGCCGGTGATCCGCTTGCCCCCTCAATGCAGGTGGTGGAACCAGGGGGTCATGACCGAAGCGACCGCCGCAATCCTCGACTTCGGTTTTGGCCATATTGATCTTGTCAGAGTCCAGACCACCATCCAGACACGCAACACCGCATCACGTCGTGTGGTCGAAAAACTCGGCTTCACGCAGGAGGTCATCTTGCGGTCCTATCAACTTGTTCACGGCAAACGACATGACTACGCTGTATACAGCCTGCTTGCCGATGACTTGAAACCCTGGAGAAAAGAATGAACACACGGGTCTGCATGAGCTGTTTATCGGTCCTCCTCCTCGGAATGACCATTTTTGGTTCTTCGGATGCGGCTTCTGACACCGCCTTGCCAGTCAAACTCGACAGCACTGGTTTTACTGAAGTTCTGGCCAGGAGCGGTGATGTTTACATCGCAGGTCAACCCACAGAAGATGCGCTGAAAAAACTGCAGGCAGAAGGGGTAACTACCGTGGTCAATCTGCGAACCGACGCCGAGATGAACAATCGCCAGGGGGTCCCTTACGACGAACGGGCGGCAGTCGCCGCTCTGGGCATGACCTACATTCACCTGCCGCAGGGTGGACCCGACACCCCCTATTCACCGGCAACGGTTGCAGCACTCGCTCAAGCGATCGATGACAAC
>JAQBYL010000054.1 GCA_027622495.1 Pseudomonadota bacterium | reverse complement strand
AATTCGAGCGATCTGACCACCCCACCCTAGATAACCCTTCGATACCCTCGAACAAACAGAAAACAAACTTCCCGCGGAAAGCGCTCACTAAACTACCCGCCTCACGTGTCGGAGTTCTTCATGAGACTCCCCAAATTGTCAAACTTCCACTGCCTCCCGACAGAACTTCCGGTCCCAAGCCCACTCGATTCAGACGAGGAACAATTTCTTCCGTGCTCTGGAGAAAGCCTTTCTAGTCTACTGGTTATAACCCCTACTCACCCGAAGCCAACGCACTCGCAACAAGACCCTGAGCCTGCTCAACAATCTGATCCAGATGCCGCTGATCCTTGAAACTCTCAGCATAAATCTTGTAAATCGCTTCAGTTCCCGAAGGTCGGGCCGCGAACCACCCCCCACGTGTGGTCACCTTGATCCCACCAATCGCCGCCTGATTGCCCGGCGCATGGGTCAGAATCTGATCGATCGACTCACCGGCAAGATCCGTCGCGGTGACCTGCCTGGCGGAAAGCTCTTTCAGCCGTTGCCGCTGAATCAGATCCACCGGCGCCGACACCCTGGTCGCAACTGGCGGTGCATCAAGCCCCACAGATGAAAGCAGATCCAGATACTGCTGCGCCGGATCACGCCCGATACGCGCAGTCATTTCAGCAGCCAGCAAGCCGGGAACCAGACCATCTTTGTCCGTGGTCCAGACCTTGCCATTTTTTCTTAGAAACGAAGCTCCCGCACTCTCTTCACCAGCAAAACCAAGCTGGCCATTGAACAGCCCTTCGGCAAACCACTTGAACCCGACAGGCACTTCATATACACCGCGTCCAACCAGCGCCGCAACCTTGTCGATGACAGCAGTACTCACAAGAGTTTTGCCAATGGCAACACTGGTCGCCCACTCAGGGCGGTGGGTGAACAGATAATGAATCAAAGCAACAAGGTACTGGTTAGCATCCATGAGCCCGCCGCTACCAGTCACAATACCGTGGCGGTCATGGTCTGTGTCGCAGGCAAAAGCAACGTCGTACTGATTCTTTAGATCGATCAGACCTTTCATTGCATAGGCAGAGGATGGATCCATCCGGATCTTTCCATCTGAGTCGAGCGACATGAATGAAAAAGCGGGATCAACCTGGTCGCTGAGTACTTTAAGACCTATGCGATATCGATCTTCGATCGCCGACCAGTAGTTAACGCCTGCACCACCGAGCGGATCTACCGCTACACGAAGCCCTGCTGCGGCAATCACATCAAAGGCAATCATATCGGCCAGATCATCGACGTAGGTATTCAGATAGTCATATACCCGCGTGGTCGCAGCCTGCCTTGCTTCTTTCAAACCAATGCTTCGCACACCCTTCAACCCGTCGTCGAGCAACTGGTTAGCCCGCGCCTCAATCCAGTCGGTCACGTCCGAATCGGCAGGACCACCGTTTGTCGGGTTGTATTTATACCCACCCTCATCAGGCGGATTATGCGATGGCGTGATCACGATGCCATCCGCCAGGTGTTCACGGCGTTCTCTGTTGTAGCCAAGAATTGCATGCGACAGCGCTGGTGTTGGGGTGAACTCACCGGACGCTGCAAGCATCACCGTGACGCCATTGGCGGCGAGCACCTGCAATGCGGTGTCGTGAGCCGGACCGGATAACGCATGGGTATCCATTGCCAGAAACAATGGTCCGTCGATGCCACTGGTCACGCGGTAGTCGCAAACGGCCTGGCTGATTGCCAGCACGTGCTGCTCGTTAAAACTGCCTTCGCGTGCGCGTCCGCGATGACCCGACGTGCCGAAACTGACACGTTGTTCGGGGTCTGTGAGTTCCGGCCGAACATCCACGTAGGCATCGCATACCTGACGGGTGTTCATGATCATGGCTGACGGCACTTTCTGACCGGCCAGCGGATGAAGGTTCTGGCTCAAGGACGATCCTTTTCAATAAGGCCTGTACACATAGTAAAGATGCCTCGCACTGTGTCCATCAGACCGGCCTCGCAATGCCCACTGTTTCACGTTTGGCTATATGCGCCGACCGTTCGGGCACAGGCTTTTAGGCGCAATGATGATCGATCCGTCCGCTACACAGGACCAAGTTTCTGATGCGGATAACCCGGCAATGTCACTTCGATGGCATCACCCGGCCTGACCGTACCCCCTGCAACAACGATCCCCATGATGCCTGCCTTGCGGACCAGCTCACCGCCTGGAGTTCTGTCCAGCACGGCCTCCATCAGACCGTTCTGGAATTCATCCAACTGTCTGCACGGATTACGCAAACCGGTAACCTCAACAACAGCACTGGCACCGATACGCAACCGTGCTCCAGCGGGCAAGGCCAGCAGATCGATCCCTTTCGTCGTGATATTTTCCCCAAGGTCGCCTGGTTGAACCCGAAACTCACGCTGATTCAACCCATCGAGAAGCTCCTGATGGATAAGGTGGACCTGGCGCAGATTCGGCCGGGCCGGATCAATCTTTACCCGCGACCGATGTTTAACCGTAACACCCGCATGCGCATCGCCCTCCACACCCAGACCGGCAAGCAGGTTAATGAAGGTGCAGGTGAGTTTGTGAAATGTGTGCGTCTGACTGAGGCAGACAGCGCAGACAGTTGGAAAATCACGAGACATGGCTGGCAACCCGGTCTTGCACGGGACACTGGCACCTCACTTCGTCCCTGCCGGCCTCTCGCGTTTGATTTCAAATACAACATGTGGGACGTCGCCAGTCGCTTCGCGCAAATGAACTCCTTCCCGCAGAACGCCGCCAATTTTCTCCATCGCGCGACGCGATCGGAAATTCGTTTCGCCCACTGAGAACACCACTGTGTCGACAAAGGTAAACGCGTGGTCGAGCATCAGTTGCTTGACCTCCTGGTTGTAGCTGCCTCCCCAGTAGTCACAGGCAAGAAAAGTCCAGCCGATTTCAATCTCGCTGGCCTCAGCTTCATGGCCGTAGTAACGGCTCGACCCGATGATCTTCCCGGTTGCGCGATCGACAAATGCAAAGGCCGAACCGCAGGCAACCGCACCGTCAAAAAACAGTCGGAACACCGGTTCGGTGTAACGATCCTTGACCGGATGCAGCACCCAGATTTCAGGGTCGGAGGCTGCGCTGAACATCGCGGCCCAGTCATCAGCATGGATGGGCCTCACAATCACACGCTGACCGTTAAGGGTGGGTTGCAGATCTGGTTCAGCTTTCATATGTAATCGGTGGCTGCGATCAGTGGGCACTTTACTCCGCCCGCTCTGTTAGCCGCCACCTGTAATGATTTCATTGCTGCGCGGTCCAACCTCACATGGAAAATTTCTTCGGCTTTCTTATCGGTTGGCCATTCCTTACGTCGGCACTCGGTCTGGCTGTGCTCGGAACGTGGCGAAGAATACCCACTTTGTTGTGGATTTCGCTTCTGCTCTCAACACCTGTTGGCCTGTACATTGCCGCCGCCCCGGACATGCCACTGGTCGGGCTGGTACCGGTGGCGGCACTTGGGCTCGCTGCTTTGACGTGTCGAAATGAGTCACGCCGGCCTGCAGTTGTATTCGTGAGCGTTTATGGAGCCTGCCTGGGCGTGCTTGCTTACGTCGTTCTCAACCAGTAGTCAGTTCACGGATCGAGTGAAGGTGCCGCGGTCGAGTTAAAGCGGCGGATTCGGCGTTTTTACCCTGGCACTTTACTCTGACCCTCGCCAAACTGCGGCCCCATGCCCAGACCAGAACTTCATCCGCTGTCTCAACATCCCGCCACCGTACCCTGGCCAACATCCGACTGGTCACGCGCAACTCATCCGGCACAACCGGAAATAGAGCAGGCACTCGATGACCTGTTCGATCTTCCGCACCCTCACGGCACAACGTATGCAGTTCTGATTGTTCAGCAGGGTGCCGTGATCGCCGAACGATATGCGGCCGGTGCCAATCCGATCTACTTTCAGTATTCCTGGTCCATGGCCAAGAGTGTTACTCACGCCCTGGTCGGATTGCTGGTCAAGGATGGCAGAATCGATATCAACGACCGCGCCCCCGTTCAGGAATGGCTGAGCAACGATGACCCGCGGTCCGCAATAACCTGGGATCAGTTGCTGAAGATGCGCAGCGGTTTGCGCTTTAACGAAGACTACCTAGACGGTCAGGTTTCGGATGTGATTCCCATGCTCATGGGTGACGGCCGGTTTGATACCGGCGCATTCGCCGCCGCCATGCCGCTGGACCACCCACCCGGCACGTTCTGGTCGTATTCTTCCGGCACCACCAACATCATCTGCAGGCTGCTTCGCGATCTGACCGGCGGTCCCACCGAAATGCTCCGCTTTATGCAGGAACGGCTGTTCGAACCCATCGGCATGTCCAGTGCCACCCCGCGCTTTGACAATTCAGGAACATTCATCGGCTCATCATTCCTGCTGGCCACCCCCGAGGACTTCGCCCGGTTTGGTTACCTGTACCTGCGTGATGGCTGCTGGGCGGGGCGTCGACTGCTTCCCGAAGGCTGGGTCGATTACGCCCGCACCGTCAGTTACCGCGACCCTGAATACACCTACGGCGCACACTGGTGGCTTGCGCCCGACAGCCCGCGTTTCATGGCCAGCGGCTATGACGGCCAGCGCATTCTAATCGACCCGGCCAACGATCTGGTGGCCGTTCGCTGCGGCCGCACGGCCGTGGACCATGTGCAACCCATCTGGGACGCACTGGACCGGGTTCTGACCATCGTAACGGCAGGGTAGTCCCTGCGGACGAGGCTTTCACGCAACCCATATCAGCACAATGTCCGGCCAGCGGCCGCAGATACAGGCAGCCTTCGGGTATTCCGTAGCGCCGACGTGGCAGACGTTAGTAGAATAGACGGTTCAATACTCACGATACTTGAAAGGCTCAATCACACAGGGGAGAACAAATGGCCGAAGCAAAAGCCAATGTGGACATGTACAACTTGAGTATGTCCGAAGAAGCAATGCCGCTGCTCGACGCGGTAACAAAACACATACAGGACAATATCGTCCCGATTCAGGAGGAGTTTTACAGCCTCGGCGAAGGTCGCGCAGATCGCTGGAGCTGGGCACCCGGTCAGCTCGAACTGCTGGACGGCGCCAAAGCCAAAGCCAAAGAATCCGGTCTGTGGAACTTTTTTCTACCTGACGCCGAAACCGGCGAAGGCCTGAAAAACCTCGACTACGCCTACATTGCTGCGGAACTGGGCAAGTATCCGCTGGCATCAGAATCGCTGAACTGTTCGGCACCAGACACCGGCAACATGGAAGTTCTAGAGCGCGTCGGGACCCCGGAACAGAAAGAAAAGTGGCTGAAGCCGCTTCTTAACGGCGAGATCCGCTCGTGCTTCGGCATGACTGAACCCAACCTCGCATCCAGCGACGCCAAGAATATCGGCACCCGCGCCGAACTCGACGGCGACGAATGGGTGCTCAACGGCGAAAAGTACTACATCAGCGGCGCCGGCGATCCTCGCTGTAAGATCATGATCTGCATGGTAAAAACCAGTCCCGACGCACCGCCACATCGGCAGCAGTCGCAGATTCTGGTTCCCATGGATGCACCCGGCCTGACCATTCTTGGCCCCATGCACGTGTTCGGGCACGACGACGCCCCACACGGTCACATGCATCTGAAGCTCGAAAACTGTCGCGTACCAAAAGACAACATGCTCCTCGGCGAAGGTCGCGGTTTTGAGATTTCTCAGGTCCGCCTCGGCCCTGGTCGTATTCACCATTGCATGCGCTCCGTTGGCCAGGCCGAACGAGCCCTGGATCTGATGATCCGCCGCGCCATGACCCGCGAAGCATTTGGCAAACCGCTCATTCAACTCGGCAAGAACCTGGAAATCGTTTCTCGCGCCCGGATCGAAATCGAAGCCATGCGCCTGATGGTTCTGCGCGCTGCCAAGGCAATGGACGTTCTGGGCAACCAGGAAGCCCGTGTCTGGGTTCACGCAGTAAAGGCCATGGTGCCGGAACGCGTCTGCCAGATCATCGATCAGGCGATCCAGATCCACGGTGCCACCGGGGTATCGCAGTGGACGCCACTGGCGGAGATGTACACGGGTCAGCGGACGCTGCGGTTGGCGGATGGGCCGGATGAGGTTCACCATCTTGTTGTTGGTCGGGCAGAGGTACGGAAGTACGAAGGTCTGATTTGATCTCAACTGATCCATTTGCCTGAACTGAAAACGCCCGTTTTTGCGGGCGTTTTTTTATCTGGGACTTGTTGAAAAGACCCCGAGGGTTGCCCGGATATTCAATTCCAGACCCAGAAACTAACCACTAACCGCCCAATTCTCCCCAAACGGCCGAATCAAAGAAGAAAAACTCCAAGCCGACCGAGGCTGATGCGCCAGATGCCACACCTCCCCGGCAATATCCGCCGGCTTGCAGAAAAAATCATCCGGCTTGTCTGCATACCGCTTACGCGTCCATGCCAGATCAATCACCGCATCAATCGCAACAAACGCCACATGCACACCATCCGGTCCTAAGCGTCGTGCCATGGATTCGCACAGGATCCGCTGTGCCGCTTTGGTGGGTGCAAAACCGGCAAAATTCGCCACACCGCGGTATGCGGATGTATTGCCGGTGCAGACGTAAGCACCCTTTCCTGCCTCGATCATCGCCGGCGCAGTTGCCTGAGCGAGATGCAGAAGGGCCATGGTATTGACCTGAAAGTTCCGATTGAGCACCTCGGGATCGATGCTCAGGAAGTCACCGAAAGCACCCCCTACGGCATTGTGGACAACGATCGTCGGGTGCCCCAGATCAGATCGCACCTTCTCAAGCGTGGCCGTCAGAGCCGCGGTGTCGGTGACGTCACACACATAGGGTGTGGTGTTGGGTGTGAGACCGGCTATTTCATTCAGACGCTCCTCGTTCCGCGCCAGCATCGCAACATCATAGGTTTGTGCAAATCGTTCAACGATTGCGCGTCCGGTGCCAGGGCCAACGCCAGTAACCAGACAGACTTCGCGTCCCATAGTTTTCTCCTTCAGGTTGTTTGATGAGCGTCATAGGTTGCCTGATCGTTGATCGGCCACAATGCTCTGGCAGTCTGCTGCCGTGGGAAAACTTCAATGTGGTGCGTGGTGAGGCCAGGTGGATCCGCGGTGATGATGGCTTTAGCGAGATGGGTAAACCCGGCGCGGAAGTGATTGCTGGATTTGAGGGCTACGATGTCATATCGCATTACATCAATGCCAACTGCAAGAAACGGTTCTGTATCAAATGTCTGGCTGCGTTTGGATCCAACGATGATGTCCACGCCATCGACTACCAGGCGCGCAAGCGGTCCCAGGTTCATGGGTGCACCCTTGAACATGTGCTGCATAACCAGTTGGCCGTCGTGAAGCGCTTTGACATGCGCCCTCAGCAGCAGAGGTGCGCCGTGCAGATCATCGGTTTTGCCACCAAGGGAGACGTCGATGTCAACGCCAACACCGGCGGCATACGCCTGGGCGGCGACCTGTGCGTCCACCACGAACCCGAAACAGGCCTTTGTTAACCCGGCGTCCAGCATCGCTCTGAGCAGGTGTGTACCGTCACCGGGTGCACCACCACCACAGTTGTCTGATGTTTCATTGATCACCACCGGCCCCTGGGAGAATGCCTGCGCCTCGGCCACCGCCTCTTCTGCTGAAAGTGATCTGGGTCTGAACTGTTCGCGGGCATTCCACAATTTTTCTGCAAGACTTCGCGTGACCCGCTGTGCCTGCTCCTTATCCTGTTCTACGGTCACCGCCACATAGCTGCCGACGTGCGGTACATCGGTGTAGGGAAAACCATGGAACCAGCTCACCGGCTTCCGCCTCGGCGGCAAGCATGGTTTCAAGCGTGGTTTTACCGATGCCTTCAAAGGTGGTAGTGGTAGGCAGAAGCAGCGGCAGAGTAGCGACGACGGTGTGCGGCTTCAGGCCTTCTGTGAGCATCCGCTGTATCAGTTCTATGGCTTCAGAAGCACGTTCATGCATGTCGATGTGCGGGTAGTGGTGACAAGCGAACACACCGTCAAGCAGATCGGCCATGGCTTGCGTGATGTTGCCATGCAGATCAAAACTGGCAACCACCGGTACGTCCGGTCCAACCACATCGCGAATACCTGCGACAAGGTCGCCTTCGAGATCGGGCAGACCATCGACTACCCCGGCGCCGTGGAGGGAAAGATATACACCGTCCGCCTTTTCACGGCGCAGACCGTCAAGTATCTCCTGCTTGAAGGCCTCAAAAGTCGCCCGTTCTATGGTGCCTGATGGCTGCGCGACCACACACAGGATCGGAACCGGCAGAATACCGAGCCGTTCACAGGCGTCCACTGCACCACCCACATCAAACGACTGACCACGCGTTGCCAGCACCCGCTCACCACGAAGCGCCGTGAAGTCCGCAGCAACCGTCTGCCCCTTACAATAGGTGTTGGTCTCGTGGGAAAGACCCGCGATCGCGATGCGCATGAATGCCGCCTTTTAGAATGTCCGGAAGCGATCCACAATGAGAGGAACCTGATCCAGATGCAACTCCCGCGGGTCCAGTTGAACATACCCCGCTCTGATCTGGTGATTGCGCGTTCGAATGCTTGGCTCACCAGCTTCCAGGTGAGCAATCAGGGCTTTCAACTCCTCAATGCTGCCATGTATGGCGATCCGTTCGATGGCCCGACCAGCACGATCTGTGATACGCGATACAGCGAGTCTGCATGCCTGCCGAAGACCAGCCTCAAGCAGATCCAGAACGGCGGCTCGATTATCGGGAGCTGGATAGATCTGCAGGGCTGCAACCAGACCCATGATCGCTTCTTTGCCGATTTTCATGGCGCGGGCGATGCCGCGACCCTGGGCTTCGCATGCCTCGATCAGATCGCGTCGGCCGCAGATAAAACCGCATGTTGGTCCGCCGATTGCCTTGCCACCTGAGTAGGTCACCAGATCTGCACCCGCCGCAATCGGCATCAACAGGTCTTCCTCGGCTGCTGCGTCAACAATTAACGGCAGGTTAGATTTGTGAGCGAGATCGATCATCTGCGTCAGATTCAGGCGATCATTCTGCAGGCAGTGGTGCGACAGAACATGCACCAGAGCAACGGTGTTGGCATTGATCGCCGCGAGTATGTCTGCCCTGATCACGGCGTCATTGGTTCCCACCACCTCAGCCCGACCTCCACCCAGACGGATCATCTGCTCAATCGGTGCGCCAAAATCAATATCGTGACCGGCCTGCAACAGGACGTTGCGCCTGGAATCTGCGACATCCGGCAGACGCTGAATCTTTTCAAGCTCAATACCGGTAACAACCGCGGCGACGGCGATGGCCAGACCTGCGGCAGCACCGCTTGTTATGCAGGCAGCTTCAGCACCACATCGCCGTGCAATCAGGGTAGCTGCGGCCTGCCGCAACCGAGCCAGATCGACGTGTGATCCAGCGGCCGCTGCCTGGGCCTGCGCGATCGCATCATTCTGCGCACTTCCACCCAGCGCGGTCATTTTGCCCGATGCATTGATGACCGGTTCAACTGCCAGATCTGCGAAGGGGTTGATCCGGGTCATCAGATCGTCTCGCATACCTTATGATAATGACCATCAACCAGCACGCCCACGGGTTCGATCCACGTTTTTGTGCGGCGCACTACACCTTCTGCATCCATCAGGTCGACCTGCTTGTCCAGCTCGCGAAAGATTGTGAGGGTGCCACCGGTCAAACTGCCGAAACCATGCCGGTCAATGCCGATTGCTCTCGCAGGTGCGGTGGTGACTTTTTCCACTACTTCCCCCAGCGAGAAACCAAACGTGCGCAGTTTTGTCATGGTGCGGGCCAGGCTGAATACATGGCTGTCCACATTGCCGCGATGCAGATCGGAACTGATTGTGGTGATCGGCATGCCCTGATCAAGAGCAATCTCAAACACGCGGAACGAAAAAGAGGAGCGGCCATGGCCCAGATCAACCACAACACCGCGATCGACTGCACGCTTGAACGGTTCGATGATCCTGTCGGCATACCCCAGAACCCCACCGGTTTTACCATGATAAGTATGCGTCACTATGTCGCCCGGGCGGAGCAGATCGAGCACATCGTCGATGAGGGGCGGAGCGTTGCCCACGTGCAGCATCAGCGGCTTGCCCACCAGTTCTGCTGCCTTGCGCGCTAGTTTGACCGCCTCGAGCCCGAAGCTTCCGGTGTGGCTGGATGACGCCAGGACCTTAACCCCGACAATCCAGTCCGCATGGCGCTCAAAACTTTTGACTGTCGCCGCCAGATCACACAGCTCTGGTCTTGAAGCATGCCCACCGCCCAGGGTAGGCAAGCCGGGTGAGCCGATGTTGATGAATGCAAACACCTTTGTTGCCTGGGTGCCGTGTACGTTATCTGGAAAGGCATCGATGGTGATTGCACCAGATGAACCTGCGTCGACTACACAGGCAACCCCCTGCCGTACACCAATGCGGTCAGCCTGAAGCCGCGAGTGGGTAAAGAGGCTGTGACTGAACACGTGGGTATGCAGGTCAATAAAGCCCGGCGCTACATAACAGCCTGTTGCATCGACTTCCTGGCCACCGGGTTCCGCGCCGATGTGCAGATCCCGCACCACCCAGGGACCCTCCTCACTGTCGATAACCGTTCCACCACGTATCGTCCAGGTTGCCAATATCGCTCCTTCAGATTGCTTGACCGGCATCAAACGCCCGGCTGAGCTGGTTTATTTTCTGCCAGTGTTGATAAATTTCCCGGTAGTTTGCCGCTGTTTCTTCATCAGGCACTTCTGTGCGCTGAATCTGAACCAGCCTGTCGGCCGCATGGGCAATGTCAGCATGCTGACCCAGCGCAACCGTCAGGCAGGCGACCGCACCCCGAGCTTCCACGGCTTCGTCAGATATTTCAAGCGAGGTGTCCAGCACGTTGGCCAGCATGTTGGTCCACAGTGGACTTCTCGCCCCGGAGCCGGTCAGACGAACCACGGTCGGTAGCCCGCACCAGCCGTTAACCTGATCCGCAATAGACCGGATTGCAAACGAGGCCCCCTCCAGAACCGCTCGATACATCTCGTTGTGACCATGGTCAAACCGCAAACCGGAAAACGCGGCCCGCGCACCTGGTCTTGCGACCGGCGCCACCTGACCGGCAAGAAATGGCAGAAACCGAACCCCACGGGATCCAGCAGGAATTTTGGCGGCATAGGCGTCCATCATTTCGAACACCGCTTCACGATCGTGCTCTGGCGTTTGCAGCAGATCGAGAAACCAGTCCGCACTGCGCCCGCCCATGACAGCGTTCCCGCCAATGATCTGACCATCGGGCGGCATCCGATAAAAACGATAAGCGCCAGTTGGCGTGTGCGCCATCACCATGCGCACCACGGCATGAGTACCGATCGTCACAGCCATATCTCCAGGGTTTACCGCTGCTACTCCGATATTTGCGCATAAGCCGTCGTGGCCTCACACCGCCACCGGCAAACCGGCCGTAAGGCCCATGGCCTTTGCCGCGTCGGGTAACAGATTCCCCGCAAGAATCCACGGCAGCCGGGGTTCAGGCAACAGGGTCTCAGGCAGATGATGGTCGCGAACGACCGCCGGATCCCATGCATGCCCATCCGGCCCCGAGGTCCAGTCGGTAACATGTTCACCGGTGAGCCGGAAGAGGAGCCAGTCTTTGGCAAAAAAGCCATGGGTTATTCTGCGTGCCAGGGGATTCTCGTTTTTCCTCAGCCACAGATACTTGGCGATCAAGCCGGCACCATAGTTCGACAGATCGTGGCCTGCCCGCCACGCGTACAGGGATTTCAGTTCATCACGGTGGCGCGAGTCTGACCAGGGGTGTGCAAGCACATCCCCTCTTCTATCTGCGAACACCGCCGCACCACCGCGACCGCAAACCGAAAGACCAGTGATCTGCGGATGATTGAGGTGGTTGACTACACCGCCCACCAGCTCAACAGTATCGCGCCACCAGTCGTTTGCGTCCTGCCACGAAAGGTTTCCTGCAGCGCAATCCACATGCCGTTTTGTCAGCTGATACTGTAAGGTTCCATTCCGGGCAAAGGCGGATACCTTGAGACGTGTAGTGCCGAGGTCGATGCCGATCATCACATCTGTCATCGGTGTATTTACGCATGATTTCAGGCGCCGACAAACAAAGCTTTTTTGATCAGGGTTATCTGGTGGTACCAGGTGTTGTGCCTGCATTACTTTGTGAAGCCGCCGTGTCAGCAATCTGCAGGCATCTCACCTTGAAACTCGACGACCCGAGCACCTGGTATGTCGGTGCAAGCCAGGGTCATGGGATTGTGCCGGTGCATCACGACCCGGTGTTCTGGGCGATCCGTCAGCTTCCTGCCATTCATCAGGTATTCGCCGATTTGTACAACACCGGGCATTTGTGGGTGACCATGGATCGGGCATCTTTCAAACCGCCTGCTCACGGCTGGGGTGAAAAAGTGTACGTCGACCCTATCCATTGGGATGGTGACCCTCGCCTCGATTCGCCACTATCGATCCAGGGGCTCGTCTACCTGACCGATACCGCCGCTGACCAGGGTGCGTTCTGTTGTGTACCCGGTGCGTTTCGATCCCTGTCGGAATTTCTGCTTAACCAGACGGAAGACGCCCTCAGTCGTTTGCGCCCGGATCTCGGCGATCATGTTGTTGAGGCGATTGCCGCTCCCGCGGGCAGCTTGGTCCTGTGGCATAGGAAAATGCCGCATAGCAGCGCCGAAAATCTAACGGCAGAACCGCGTTTTACTCAGTATGTGGCCATGGATCTGCAGGGCGATGAAAACGCCCGGCAACACAGAATCGAACTTTTCAGCCAGAAACGTCCGCCCGCCTGGGCAGTGCGGCAGAATGTACCTGACCAGCAGATACCGGAAACCGGGCCTGAGATTGTGTTAACAGAATTGGGGAGGAAGCTGGTGGGCGTGGATCGATGGTGACAGGTGTACTGACAGGTGTACCGACGATTATCTATTGGGGCACATCGCTTGGGGGGTCAGTGCCAGGATCCTGATCTTCATCGGAATCTGCGGTCAAGCTTTTGCTGAGCCGCCGCGCTCTTTTCTCATCTGCCTTACGCTTTTTTTCGATTTCGCGCTGACGTTTGGCAAAAGTGTGTTGGTTTTTACTCATACATCTCGTCTGGAGTCGCGTGGGAGTTGGAGGGCTTTGCGCCCTCCAAAACTTTGAGTTAAGCCGACTTCAAATTACTTGCAGCCGTCTTGCCTCGCTCTGAAATTACATCGAATGTAATTCGCTGGCCTTCGACGAGGCCGTTCAGATCAGACTTTTCAACAGCGCTGATGTGAACAAACACGTCCTGGCTGCCGTCTTCCGGTTGAATAAAGCCAAACCCTTTAGTTGGGTTAAACCACTTTACAGTTCCTGTAGCCATTGCTGGTCTCCATAGGATTTCCGCACGCTAATCGGGTGCGGTAAACGAACAATCTTGGTGTAGCGGATGACTTGGAACGAACGCCCAGTGAAACTGGGCAGATAGCTGAAAGGCAGACCGAACGCAGATCGCCCGGGCACACTACCCCATGCGCTGGGTAAATACCACAACTATTCTCACATATTGCCGAACTATCAGCACTGCTACACAGCTACAGCTTTAATTGAAGGGTTAACCAGATCTTGTCGACGTCCCGGGAAAACTCGTCAGCATCATAGAATGCGCTCTTGAGTTGCACGGTGA
>JAQBYL010000053.1 GCA_027622495.1 Pseudomonadota bacterium | reverse complement strand
GGTCCCGACACACCGATCCCACAAATGACCCGATTGCCGCCTGCCAGCTGATCCAGGGTCGCCATGGCCATGGCCGCGTTGGCCGGTGTTCTGCCGGCCAGTTGGAGCACCGCGGTGCCCAGACGGATGCGGCGGGTGTGCGCGGCAATAAAGGCAAGCGGGGTGATGGCATCGCTGCCGTAGGCTTCGGCTGTCCAGACCGAGTCGTAGCCGAGTTCTTCTGCGAGTTGCACCCGCTTCACTGGAATTTCCAGTTGCGCGCCCGAGTAGCCGAGCATCAAACCGAGTTTCATTGTGTCTCTCCCCTCTTTTTTTAGCCCGAGTATCTTTTAGCCCGAGTATCGTTCCGAGCATCGTTTCGAGTATGCATCTGCAGTTTATACGCGTTCTTCCAGATCGCGCATCGCCTGATGAGTGGTGAAGTAAATGCTGCCGCTCAACTTGGTCGGAAAACCGCCGGACTTGAGCGCTTCGATCACCGGACCTTTGACTTCAGACAGATGCAGTTTGATGCCGAAAGAGAGCAGGTTGTCATTGAACCGGCGCAGCATCTGCAGGCCACTGATGTCGATCATGTTCACGGCGTTGCAGACCAGCAGAACATGGCGGGTGGCCGGTCGACGCTGCACGGTTTTCTGCAGGCGGTTTTCAATCTGGTTTGAGTTGGCAAAGTAGATGTTCTCATCGATGCGCAATGCAACCACATGGGGCAGGGTTTCGGTGTCGTAACGTTTAACTGCCCGGAAGTGCTCAGTGTTGATTATCCGTCCCACCAGCGTGACATGCGGGCGGCTCGAAAGGCGGATAAAAAAGGCCACCGACAGGGCTACGCCGGTTAAAAGGCCGGCTTCCACACCGAACAGCAGCACCGTGGCCAGGGTCGCGGTTTCGGTCATTGCGTCCTGCCGGTAAATGCTCCAGGTCTCCATGATTGAACGGAAGTCGATGAGGTTTGCCACCGAGATGGTCACGATCGCGGCCAGGCAAGCTTGCGGCAGACGTTCGAACAGGGGGGTGAGGAACAGCAGCGTCACAACAATAACCGCCATGCAGAAGAGGCTTGAGACCTGACTCCTGGCGCCCGCCTGGTAGTTGACGCTGGAACGGGAAAAGCTGCCGGCAACCGGATAAGCGCCGGTAAACGCGGCACTGATGTTGGCAGCACCCAGAGCAATGAGCTCCTGGTGGCTGTTGATTCGTGTCCGCTCTTTTATTGCGATGGAGGTGCCCACTGAATAGCTTTCCACGTAGGCAACCAGCGCGATCATTGCCGATGATGGCAACAGGTCGAGCCACATGGAGATCTCAAACGGCGGCATGGTGAAGGCAGGCAACCCTGGTGGTACAAAACCAACGGTTGCAACATCGAAATCACCGTCGAGATTCAGCCAGATCACCATGAAGGTGGCCAGAATGACGGCAATCATGGGACCAGTTCGGCCCAGCGGACTTTCGTCTTTCAGATTCTTCCAGACCAGTTGCACAGCACCGACCAGGTACCTGCCCAGCAGCCACATCATCACGAGACTGGTGACGCCAATGGCGAGCGAAACGATGTTGAGCTCGCCGACTTTGCTCATCAGCATGGCGAGTTCGTCGAGCGGACCAGATACGCCGCTGGTGACGATGCCGGTAAAACCAGGCAGCTGACTGATGATGATCAGGATGGCGGCGGCGTTGATGAAGCCGGTGATCACCGGATGGCTGAGCAGGTTGACGATCCCGCCCATCTGGGTCACCCGCAGAAGCAGCAGGATGATACCGGCCTGCACGCACAGCACCGTGCTGATACCGAGGTAGGCATTGGAATATCGGGGGGCGTACTCGCCGATCGCCGCCGCAACCATGAGGGCGGCCACAGCGACGGGACCGACGACCAGATGTCTCGACGAACCGAGAATGGCGTACAACAACATGGGTGCAAGGCAGGCGTACAGACCAGCCTGGGGTGGAAGACCGGCGAGGTAGGCGTAGGCAATGGCCTGCGGCACGGTGATGACACCGAGGACCAGACCGGCGACCAGATCGTGTGCAGCGTCGTCTTTTCGGTAGTTTTTTATGGTATCGAGCAGCGGCACGTAGCTGCGCCAATTCCTGACTCTCGATTCGAAGTGTAAAAAAGGACCCTGTGCCATCGCTCGCGCATTGTACTGACTATCAGTACTGACTATTGATTTTCCTTTCTCAGACGTTAGCCTCGATCGATACATAAAGGATCGGAAAGGGAACCATGGACGTAAAAGCAGCCGTCGCCTTCGCGGCCGGTAAACCATTGAGCATCGAAACCGTGCAACTCGCTGGTCCAAAGGCCAGGGAGGTTCTGGTTGAGATCAAGGCAACCGGCATCTGCCATACCGACGCCTTCACTCTTTCGGGTGATGACCCCGAAGGGCTGTTCCCGTCGATCATGGGGCACGAGGGGGCAGGTGTGGTTGTGGAGGTGGGCGCTGGTGTTACCTCCCTGAAGGTGGGCGATCACGTGATACCGCTGTACGTACCAGAGTGCCGTCAGTGCAAATTCTGCACTTCGGGTAAGACCAATCTTTGTGGGGCGATCCGCATAACCCAGGGCCAGGGGCTGATGCCGGATGGCAGCAGTCGTTTTTCGCTCAATGGGGATCAGCTGTACCACTACATGGGCACATCCACGTTCGCCAACTACACCGTAGTTCCGGAAATAGCGCTGGCAAAGATTCACCCGGACGCACCGTTCGACAAAGTCTGTTACATCGGCTGCGGGGTCACCACCGGTCTCGGGGCCGTCATGAACACGGCACGTGTTGAGCCGGGTTCCAATGTTGCTGTGTTCGGGCTGGGGGGAATCGGTTTGAACGTCCTGCAGGGCGCACGCATTGCCGGTGCAGACCGAATCATCGGCGTCGACATCAATACAGACAAGAAAGCCCTTGCGGAAAAATTCGGCATGACCGATTTCATCAATCCGAAGGAAGTTGATGATGTGGTGGCAGCGATTGTGGATATGACGGATGGCGGGGTGGATTATTCGTTTGAGTGTATCGGTCGAACCGAGACCATGCGCCAGGCGCTCGAGTGCTGCCCCAAGGGTTGGGGCGAGAGCATCATTATCGGCGTGGCCGGTTCCGGGCAGGAAATCAGCACCAGGCCGTTTCAGCTGGTGACCGGCCGGGTCTGGCGCGGCACTGCGTTCGGTGGTGCGAAAGGTCGCACCGATGTGCCAAAAATTGTTGAGTGGTACATGAATGGCAAAATCAACATTGACGACCTGATTACGCATACCATGCCCTTGCAGGAGATCAATACTGCGTTTGACCTGATGCATGAGGGCAAGAGCATCCGCAGCGTCGTGATCTACTGATATTGAGTATGGAGAGCTTTTTGGAACTTTTTTTGGGAAGTGGGATGAAAGCGACCAACACCAATCTCGATGCCTACTGGATGCCGTTCACCAGCAACCGCGAGTTCAAACGTAATCCGCGGATCATCACACGGGCTCAAGGCGCTTACTTTTACGACGATCGTGGCCGCAAGATATTCGATGGCCTGTCGGGTCTGTGGACCTGTGGCGCCGGGCACAACCGGCCGGAGATTGCGGCAGCCGTTCATGAGCAGTTGCAGACACTGGACTACGCCCCTGCGTTTCAGTTCGGGCACATGGGGGCGTTTGAACTGGCGCAGCGAATTGCCGAGCGCATGCCAGACGGTCTTGATCGGGTGTTTTTCACCAACTCAGGGTCAGAGTCCGCCGACACCTCATTGAAGATGGCCCGGGCTTACTGGCGGCTCAAAGGCCGCGCGGAAAAAACCCGTCTCATTGGTCGTGACAAGGGCTATCACGGGGTCAATTTCGGCGGTTTCAGCGTGGGGGGTATTGCGCCGAACCGCATGATGTTTGGCGACGGTCCCACCACCGACCACATTACCCATACGCTGCTTCCGGAAAACGCATTTACGCGTGGTATGCCCGCCACGGGGGCCGATCTGGCCAACCAGCTCGAGGCTGTGGTTGCACGCCATGATGCATCGACTATCGCTGCGCTGATCGTCGAACCGTTTGCCGGTTCCGCCGGGGTGATCGTGCCGCCGGTTGGGTATCTGAACCGGTTGCGCGAAATCTGTACCAAACACGAAATCCTGCTGATCTTCGACGAAGTCATAACCGGGTTCGGCCGATGTGGTGCCATGACGGGTGCCGAAGCCTTTGGTGTGGTGCCGGACATCATCAATCTGGCCAAGCAGCTAACCAATGGCGCGATCCCCATGGGTGCGGTGGTTGCACGACGGGATATTTATGAAACCTTCATGGCAGTCAGCACGCCGGAATACATGCTCGAATTTCCACACGGTTACACCTACTCGGGCCATCCTGTTGCCTGCGCGGCGGCCCATGCGAGCCTCGATATACTGGATAAGGATGGGCTGATTGATCGGGTGGCAGAAATGGCACCGGTCTTTGAGGAGCGGCTTCATTCGCTCAAAGGTCTGCCACGGATCATGGACATACGTAATTTCGGTCTGGCTGGCGCACTGACGATTGAACCTTATCCCAACGAACCGGCGCGCCGACCCTATGAGATCGCGATGAAATGCTGGGAAAAAGGTCTGTATGTTCGATACGGCGGCGACACCATCCAACTGGGGCTGCCATTTATTGTAGAGGTTGACGAAATCGACACACTGGTCGAAACGTTGAGACAGGTTATAACGTAAGAGCTGAAGAGGCGCATATGGACACTGCACAATGGCTTGCACAGGTTTCTGAACCGATCGTCGATCCCGACCGGCCGATCTGTGATCCACATCATCACCTGTGGGATCATCCGACCAGCCGCTATCTGCTGGATGAACTGTTAGAAGACACCACCAGCGGCCACAATATTGTGAGCACGGTTTTTGTTGAATGCTCGAGCATGTATCGGGCCGATGGACCTGCGAACATGGCACCGGTTGGTGAAACAGAGTTCGTGAACGGTGTATCTGCGATCACGGCAAGCGGCCGATATGGGGATTTTCGTGCCTGTGCCGGTATTGTCAGCTATGCCAACCTGTGCCTGGGCGCCGCTGTGGGTGAGGTGCTTGATGCCCATATGGCGGCAAGCTCCCGCTTTCGTGGCATCCGCCATGCCGCTGGTTGGGACGCAAGTCCTGATATCCGTAACTCGCATACTAACCCGCCGCCTCACCTGTACCTGGATCCGACTTTCCGCCAGGGTTTTGCCGAACTGGGCAAACGCGGTTTGAGTTTTGATGCCTGGCTGTATCATCCTCAGATTGCTGAACTCACGGATCTTGCGCGCGCGTTTCCGGACACCACCATCATATTCGACCATTTTGGTGGTCCCCTTGGCGTTGGTCCTTACGCCGGTCGTCGGGATGAACTTTTCCCCGCATGGCAGAAGGACGTTGCAGATCTCGCGCGTTGTAAAAATGTGGTGGCAAAACTCGGCGGTATCGTCATGCCGATCAATGGTTTCAACTGGCACAAGCGCGACCTGCCAGCGAGTTCCGATGAGATCGTTGCCAGCACGGGTCCTTACCATCGCCACACGATCGAGGTGTTCGGTGCTGATCGCTGTATGTTTGAAAGCAACTTCCCGGTGGACCGGGCAAGCTGTTCGTATGCGGTTTTGTGGAATGCCTTTAAAAAGATGGTGACGGATGTGTCATCCAGTGAGAAAAGTCACCTCTTTCACGACACGGCAGCACGGGCCTATCGCCTGAACTGACATGTCTGCCAGACCGCTGTGGCGGGTGTTCTCGCAGGTCGTTGCGTTTAAACCGCTGACTCTGGTTTTGTTACGCCTTGCCACCTGGGTGGACCGGCCTTTGATGCGCATGTCGGGTGGACGGCTGCGCTTGAGCTTTGTCGTCCCCATGGTTCTGATCACCTGCACGGGTGCGCGAAGCGGACGTAAACGCGATGTGCCGCTACTGTGTGTTCCGCAAGCGCCATGCCTGCTGGTGATTGCATCCAACGGCGGTCAGAGAAAACCACCGGCATGGTGTTATAACCTGCGCGCAACACCGCAGGTGAAGACACGCTTCGGTGGTCACGAACAGAATATGACTGCACGCGAACTGGAAGGTTGTGAATACACGCACGCCTGGTTAAAAGCGGTTGATGCTTACCCCGGGTATACGACCTACCAGCAACGTGCCGGTCGACGAATCCCCTTGTTCATGCTGGAACCAGACGGTCGTTGACATCATCGGGCGAGGCAGAGCATGGTGGCCATGAAAATTACTTGGATTGAGGTTTTGATGAAACAGGTACGCTGGTTGATGTTGCCCGCGCTGGTCGGATCAATAGTCGGATCAATAGTCGGATCAATGGATGTTCTGGGTGCGCAGGCAAGCCTCATATCAACCGCACCGGAGGGGGCTGCGCTCTACTTCATTGAGCCCGTGGACGGAGCAACCGTCCAATCACCGTTTGTTGTGAAGTTCGGCCTCAAAGGGATGGGGGTGGCGCCGGCAGGCATTGATATCGCCAATACGGGGCATCATCACCTGCTGGTCAATTCTCCCCTCGTCGATGAAAGTACACCGCTGCCGACCAGTGATCAGGTGCGGCACTTCGGTGGGGGCCAGACCGAGGCGGAAATTTCCCTCCCGAAGGGGACTCATCAGCTGCAGCTTGTTCTGGGCAACTACCTGCATATCCCCCACGATCCAGCGGTTAAATCACCGACGATCACGATTACTGTCAGGTAGCCGGTTCGACCAGAACGCCACATGGCGGGACTTAAGAGGATCAGCGGCGCAGAACCAGCAGCCAGCGACCGATATTCACTGTTTCTGCAAGTGCCGCAGCGAAGTAAGTCAGTGCTGCGGCCTGAAGGACTGCGCGGATCGCGCCGAGATGTTGTTCCGGAACATAGTCGCCTTGAGCCAGGATCGGTAATGCTTTGTTGAAGCTGGCGTCCCATTCTTCGGGAAGCACGATCAGGTATGCAAGCGCTCCTAAGAGCTGAAGCAGCAGAGAGATCGCGATCAGCGCGATGATTGCAGTGGGCATCACAAAGGCCAGCAGCGGTGCGCCCGCGAGAATCGTAATACCGACTTTTTTCAACACCATGGCGCCTGGCAGATACTTCGCACGCAACTGAAAAACTCTTTCGTTTCGATCAAACTGCAGTGCGTGGCCGACTTCGTGGGTGGCCACTGCAATGGCCGTGAGCGACTTGCCCTCATAGTTGGAAGGGCTCAAACGGACCATCTTTGCCGTCGGATCAAAGTGATCGCCCCTCGGCAGCGTCTGCTCCACGCCGATACTCTTCAGGTCAAAACGTTCAATCAGATGCGTCGCGAGTTCGCCGCCGGTGCCTGGTATCTGCTCTATGGTGGCCCCGTGTTTCCACATGATGTAGCGCACCCACATCTGCGGTACATACATTGCCAGAATCAGAATGCCAGTCAGGAGCGCATAGAGCATGGGTCAGTCGTAGAAGGCGGGCGCCAGGCGCAACGTGTTGGCCAGGGCTTGATTGTGTTCAATCCAGAGGGTCGCACCGCGATCGATCAGAAGCTGCTCCATCCGGTCCATGGAGGCCAGGGTCTGTTCAGCATCAGTATTGAACGTCGGTGTGCGGCGTAATTCCCGGCTTTTTTCGAAGTGATACAGATCACCTGACAGAAGTACCGGACCGAACTGGTTGAGATTGATCAGGAGCGTCTGGTGGCCCGGGGTGTGACCAGGTGTGGAGAAGATCTGTACGCTGCCATCGCCAAAGACGTCAAAGTCTCCGGTAAGCAGCACCTTTGGTGTATCGGCCAGCTTGTCATACAAAGTGGCATCGAATACCGGATTTTCATCTGCGTGTTCGAAGGCTGCGGTGTATTCACTTTGCTGAATAAGCATGGTTGAGTTCACAAACAGGTTAGCGCTGCCGACATGATCGAAGTGCATGTGCGAAAAAGCGACTTTTTGAACATCGTCTGCTGTGATGTCCATATCAGCGAGCTGATCGATCAGCGCGCGGTCGTAGCGCACCTGAATGCCGGGACCGTACTCAAGTTCACCGCGCCCCGCCATGTCCATCGGTAGCCCAGCGTCCCACAACAGTCGACCGGCGGGATGATCGATCAGATAGCAGGGCACGAACAGATCCAGCACGTCGGTCTCGTCGTTGGTCAGGCCGGACGAAGTAACATCGTCGAAATGGAAATAGCCGCAGTCGAAGACGTACAGTTTTACCTGCGCGCTTGCAGCCTTTCCTTCGGTGGTCTCAGACGGATCATCAGAAGCAGATTGCCGCTCGCAGGCTCCGAGGCATAACAAGGCGATCGACAGAAGGCAGATCTTTACATACATGTGGTGTTGTCCTTTCGGTCTTCCCGGCGGGTCGCCGGTGTTTGGTTCAGGTAAAAATGGCGTAGATGCAAAGTTGAATTGCGATCAGCAACAGGGCCCACCATCGCAGATCGCGGAACCAGCGTCGATCGGGTGCATCGCCGATGACAGTTGCCTTGGGGATCAGCATCACCAGCGCTGCCAGTAAAACAAACAGCACCACGGTTGCCACGTTGGCCCACCAGACTGGCAGATCAGCCATATCGGAACACCAGCTTACTCAGATCCTGATCCGACCTCGCGGTGAAATAACTCGCACACCAGAGCAACACCACCGAATAGCAGAAGGTTCCGAACGCAACATACAGCATGTTGAGGCCATACCACATGAGGCATGCAGCAACCGCGACACCACTTAAGAGGGTGATGAGACCGGCGTTGGCTGTTGGATGACGGCTGAAAGCGCCGAGCACGAGGAGGGCAAGCATGGGGCCCTGAAACAGCGACAGGAGTGTCTGAACCAGAAAATAGATCCCGCCAAGTTCACCGATGAAGGGTGCGAACAGCATGCCACCGAGCAGTACCACCACGGTTGTCCAGCGCCCGACCTTGAGATCAGAGTCGGGGTTGGCATTCTTGAAGATCACGCGACGTATGTCGCGGGTAACCATGAGAGAGGTCGAGTTGATGCCGGAATCGATGGACGATTGCAGCGCGGCGATGATCGCGATGAACATCAGCCCCGAGAGCCCTGGCGGCAGGACGTTCTTGATGACCCAGGGCAGAGCCATATCCGGATATTCGATGTCCGCCATCATCACAAGCGCAAGCAGACCGGGAAACACGATCAGCAGCGGAACGAACGTCTTGGCGAAAGCCGCGAAGATCATCGATGCGCTGGCATCCCACTGTGAACGCGCGCCGAGGGTTCGCTGCAGGATTGCCTGACCACCGCACCAGTAAGCGGGCGACAGCACAATGCCGAGACCAAGCAGCACTCCTGGCCAGGGGAATTCGCCATGATCAGACGCGAGATATGCCGACAGATGATCCGGATGATCCGTGGTCAGCGCGGTGGCAAAGGCATCCAGACCGCCAGCTTTCGAGATACCGAGCCAGCCGATGAACACACCTCCTGCGAACATGATGACCACCTGCAGCGCATCGGTGAACGCCACCGCCCGCAACCCACCAGCCGTGCTGTACAGACCCACCACCGTGCCGGTGACGAGGATGCCGGCCCAGATCGGCCAGTTGAGATAAGTCTCGAGCGTGAGGGCGATGGCCCACAACGCCACACCGATGGTGAAAACCGAGAACACGCTGGCGATCAGTGCCGCGGTGACTCTGACTGTCTGGTTGTAGCGAAGCCCCAGGTACTCGGGGATCGAGTAAACGCCCGATCGCCAGTACAGCGGAATGAACACGAGCGATGCCAGAATCATGGCGGGGATGGCGCCGATCCACTCGAAGTTGGCTTGAGCTATACCGTTCTTGTAAGCGCCACCTGCGGCACCCACATAACCTTCGGCACTGACGTTGGTACCAATGATGGACAGGCCGATGATCCACCAGGTGAGGGATCGACCGGCGAGAAAAAAGTCATGCGCGTCGTGAACCTTGCGACTCAACACCAGACCGACCACGACAATGGTGATCATGTAAGCGACGATGATGGTCAGATCTAACGGGTGCAAAAGAAGGCTTCTTGATTTTTTATGGAGTGTGCCAGAAGTACCGGTCATTTAGGATAGCGCTTTGGTTGATGCGAGCGTCTCATGGTCATGAAGGTCATTGGTGCCGGTTTCGGACGTACCGGAACGCTGTCGCTGAAGAATGCGCTGGAACAGCTTGGCTTTAACAAGTGCTACCACATGATGGAAGTGCATATGAACCCTGCGCACTACGACATCTGGCGACAGATCGGGCGTGGTGAGCCGGTCGACTGGGAGGCGTTGTTCGAGGGTTATCAGGCTTCGGTGGACTGGCCATCGTGCAATTTCTGGCATGAGCAGCTCAGCGTGTGGCCGCAGGCAAAAGTGATTCTCTCGCAGCGCGATCCGGAAAAATGGTACGCGAGCATCATGAACACGATCTATGCAGCCTCGAGTCGAGCCGCTGCGAGCGATGATCCGCAGATGCGTGCAAATGCCACCATGGCATTTGAACTCATCTGGGATGGTCTCTTCGACGGCCGCATGGATGACAAGACGCACGTCATCAACACCTATCTCGCTCACAACGAAGACGTAAAGAACAGTGTTCCAGCCGATCGCTTACTGACGTTCGATCCGGCGCAGGGTTGGCCGGCACTTTGTGATTTTCTGGGTGTTCGGATACCCGATGTGTCGTTTCCCAGCGTCAACAGCACAGCCGATTTTCAGGCACGCATGAAAGCGATGGCGGGTGATTGACCGCTTGTCAGCAGCTGATCTTTCAGTAGCGCGCGTTGTTTGCGACCGTCTGGTTAGCCGTCAACTTGGCTTTCAACAGTCGAACGGCGGTCAGTTCGTAGCCAGCGTGCAGAGCGTTGCGATCGCGTAAACCGCGCAAGTCATCCTCACTGAACCAGCGCAGGTCCAGCAGTTCGGTGTCGTCCACTTCACCCGGATCGTCCACCATGTGCGCGGCATAGACCTTGTGCATGGCTTTTTTGTACTGAAAGTCGCCGACCTCTATGAAGTCGGTTATCCGCACCTCAAGTTCTTCGTGCAGTTCTCTTGCGACTGTTTCAAGCGGTGTTTCGCGCCACTCAATGCCACCCCCGGGCAGCCCCCAGCGCCGTTGGCGCGCAAAGCGAAAACGCGAGTGCACCGCGAGCAGATAACGCTCATCCCGGTACAAAATTGCTCTGGCGGTTCGGTATTTCATAGGTTTCCTGTTTTCTTGAGCCGGCTGTGTTGTCACACTAGTGGGCCAAGTCAAGCTAAAGGCGTGCGCATACAATGACAGATATCAATCACCGGACCGTGAGTACAAACGGTCTGAACATGCACATTGCCGAGGCCGGTAAAGGTCCTCTGGTGATTTTATGTCACGGTTTTCCGGAGTCGTGGTATTCGTGGCGGCACCAGATACCGGCTCTGGCTGACGCAGGATACCACGTTGTAGCACCCGATCAGCGTGGCTATGGTCGCACTGACGCCCCTGCTGCTATCGAGGACTACACGCAGATGCATCTCGTTGGCGACATCGTCGGGCTGGTTCATGCCCTGGGGGAAGAGCAGGCGGTCGTGATCGGTCACGACTGGGGAGCGCCGGTAGCGTGGAACTGTGCCATGTGGCGACCCGACATTTTTCGCGCAGTTGCGGCGTTGTCTGTGCCCGCAAGTGATCGTGCACCGGTTGCCCCTACCGATTCCATGCGGGCGATGTTCGGTGAGAACTTCTTTTACATCCTGTACTTCCAGACCCCGGGTGTGGCTGAGCACGAACTGCAGCATGACGTCCGACGCAGCATGCGTGATTTTCTGTACGGCGCGTCCGGCAACTCAAGCGGTGCGCGGATGATGGCCAACCCGCTACCGAACACGGCCTTCTTTCTGGACATGATCCCCAAGTGTGATGAGCTGCCGCCGTGGTTGACTGAAGAAGATCTTGATTACTTCACCAGCGAATTCACCCGCACAGGTTTTCGAGGGGGTCTCAACTGGTATCGGAACATTGACCGCAGCTGGGCGTTGTCGGCCGGGTTTCAGGGTAAGAAAATTGAGCAGCCGGCGTTTTTTATAAGCGGCGACAAGGACCTCATCAGTGCTAACCCCGTGTGGGAAAAGAACATGCGTGCGGTTGTGCCGAATCTTGCAGACCCGGTGATCCTTCCCGGGATAGGCCACTGGACACAGCAGGAAGCCCCGGCCGAGACCAACGCAGCCCTCATAAGATTTCTCAACTCGTTATAGAAGACGACTCAAACAGGGCAGGCAAACTGGCCGGCGCAATCTGCCGGCCGTATTCAGACAACTCTAAAATCTCCGCGAGCTCAAGGTTAGACGCGATGAGGTTAGCCATCATGCGTCCCCGCTGACTGTAAAAGCGTCCCAGCCAGACGGGTCGGTCAGCGCCGACCTCGCGTTTCATAACATGGGGCAGCCATTCATAAACCTGCGATTCGTGGGCGTTGAGCATGGCGGTCACCCGATCCAGGTACGGGGTCACCGACAGCACCAGATCCGGTCGGCAGGGAGCCGGGCGCTGAAAATGATCGCCCATCAGCAGAACGATGGGTTCATTTGCCGGCACCGGTGTGTCTGCACAGATGGCCGGCACGCTGATCATGTAACAGGCGTCCTGCACCAGTGTTCCACAGGCGCGGTGATCCGGATGATAGTCCCATGGACGATGAGTGACTAACACATCGGGTTGGAATCGGCGGATGTCGGTGATCAATCTCAAACGATTGACCAGGCTCGCGACAAGCATGCCGTCCTCGACATCCCAGATATGCACCCCTGCACCGATCTGCTGGGCCGCTGTGCGTGCCTCAACGGCGCGTCTTGCACGCAACGCGTCACGATCCATTTCATGATGGCCTGCGGAACCGTCGGTCAGGCACAGGATCTGCACCTCCCAACCCGAATCAGCCGCCCTGCACATGAGGGCCCCTGCATGAAACTCCGCGTCGTCCGGATGCGCGCCTACGATCAGCAGTTTCTTCGCCATGTGCTTACAACCTGCAAACAGAGTCGGAGTGTGGTTTTACAACAAGCGGGCATTACTTGGGTAGAGTGAGCGTCGAATTGATGAGGTTACATCAACGTTTTGACAGGCTTCCTCCAGAGTCTGATGGCATGGTGAACAACATCGAACGAAGCAAAGTGAACGCCGACAACAAATACTCATTGTAGAGGTCAGCACCACAAGCCGCTCGATGCCAGGTCAGAATCCATGCCAGCAGCTTTGGAGGAAGCTTTGTTATTCAGCTGCGTTTTAAGGGGCGTTTTTTCAGCGGGGCCTCAGGCCGTCGGTGCCACACTGCTGCACACCGATACCCGTTCGGCATGACGTTCATTCGGATAGTAATCCCAGACCGCATGGTGCCAGGTGCAGCGATTGTCCCACAGGGTCAGCGTGTTCGGTGTCCAGCGGACCCGGCACTGAAAGCGCGGATTGTTCTCACCATGGCGCCACAACATTTCCAGTAAAGCATCGCTTTCCTTTCTGCTCATGCCTTCGATGTGGTCGGTAAAACTTCGATTCACGAACAACAGGCGCTTTCCGGTTTCGGGGTGGGTCACCACAACCGGGTGGCGCGCCGATGGATAGGTCTGGCCGGGTTTGAGGGTCACGTTGTAAGCCGCCAGATCTTTGCGGCCATCGTGGACCGCAGTGAGCGAGCCGATCAGTTTTTTCACCGGCTGCGACAGAGAATCAAACGCCAGGTACATGTTGGCGAACAGGGTGTCTCCCCCCGCCTCACCA
>JAQBYL010000052.1 GCA_027622495.1 Pseudomonadota bacterium | reverse complement strand
GCGAGCCAGTGTTTCGAAGAGATCAAGCGACAGATCGAGCCGTGCTGCTTCTTCGGCATCTATATTGATCCCGAGGTTGGATTGTTTTGCCGCGAGGGCCAGCGCCTTCAGCCTGGGGGTCAGCTCACGCATCACCCGCTCACGCTGGCGCGCTTCGTAACGCGGATGCAGAGCCGACAGCTTGATCGATATGCCGTTGGTCAGATCCGGTGAAACGTGGGTTTCGCGTTCGGCAATCTCATCGATCGCACGGAGATAGGCACTGAAGTAATGCTCTGCCGCGTCATCGGTCCGGGCCCCCTCACCAAGCATGTCGAACGAAAAGCGGGCGTTACGGTCAACGCCCCGCGCCATCGCCTCATCGATGCTGCGGCCGAGCACAAATTGACCGCCAATGATCCTCATGGCCTGCATGACGGCAGATCTGACGATGGGCTCCCCCGCCCGGCTCACAAGTTTACGCACCCATGAATCCGGATCCACGAGCGTATCTGGATCGAGTGTCACCAGACGACCGGTCAACATCAGACCCCAGATGGATGCGTTCACAAACACGGACTCAGACTCCCCCAGATGAGCCTGCCAGTCACCACGACGGATCTTTTCTGCAATCAGGCGATCGGCTGTGTCTTCGTCAGGGATCCGCAGCAGCGCCTCGGCGAGGCACATCAGCGCCACCCCTTCGGCGTTGTTGAGACCAAACTGGTGCAGAAAAGCGTCGAGGGTTCCGCTTCGATGGCTGTTTTCACGGCAGGCGGTGACAAGATCAATGGCGCGAAGCACGACCTCGTCACGGTCGCCAGGTGTCATCAGCAGACCGGCTTCGCGGACAAGTTCTTCAACGCATATCTGCTCCGCCGCAATACGGCGTGCGGATAATCGCTTTCGAAGATCGCTCAGCATCGATCAGACATGCCTGGCATCCAACGGGTTTGAAAACACCAACAAAACCACAGGGTCAATCACCGAGTAATATTACTGCCGTTTGCCATCGCACATGAAATTGCGTTGACCGGCGTCGCTGGCTGCGCGTGTTTGATCTGCCTGTTAGACTGCGTTTTTTGTGCCTGGTGAGCTTTTTTTGCGCCTGATCTGGATTTTTCTCGGCAGCCTGTGTGTGGGTCTTGGCGCTGCCGGGATCATCCTTCCGCTGGTTCCGACCACTCCGTTTCTGCTGCTTGCCGCTTTCTGTTTTGCACGCGGTTCCCCAAAACTGCACGGCTGGCTCATTCATCACCCACAGTTCGGACCACCGATCCAGCACTGGCGCGAACACAAGGCAGTCTCAACCGGGGTCAAAGTCAGCGCCGGTATCTTCATGCTTGCAGTATTGCTGATCAGTTTAATCATGGGCGTAGATCGAATGATTGTGATCATCCAGGCCTGCATCTTCACAATCGTCACAGGCTTTCTGTTGACTCGACCATCGCCTCCACTGTCTCCTCCACCCTGTCCTCCAGCAGTGGAGCCGCAGAATTCAGAGAGTCATTTGCTGTAATTCGCACTGGACCTGCGCAGTCATTCGCCACCTTCGCGGAACATGCTGGTTCGCCCTCCGTCGACCACCAGATCGTGACAGTTCACAAACCGACCTTCATCGCTTGCCAGAAAAAGAGCCGCCATGGCGATGTCTTCAGCCAGACCCGCCTGCGGCATGGGGGTTGCCCTGGCCAGGTTACTCTTGAGCTTTTCCAGCAGACGCGCGTTCTTTTCGTCGGGCAGCGTATTGGCATGTGCCGATCCGCCCCAGAAAATCGGCGTGGCGATGGCCCCCGGTGATATCGCGTTGACGCGAATGCCGAAAGGGCCCAGTTCTATGCCGGCCATTTTCGTGTAGTGGGTCACGGCCGCCTTGAGGGCTGAGTAAAGAATATTGCCCTGGTTATAGCGCAGCGCGGCGACACTCGAATTGTTGATGATCGCTCCGCCACCGGCCGCTTTCAGCGGCTCGATCGCGTGTTTGATGCCCAGCATCACACTCGACAGCAACAGGTGAACCCCGTAATCGATCTGCTGCGGGGTAATGTCAGACAGGTTTCCGGCAGTCGGCCCACCAGCGTTGTTGAACAGAATGTTAAGCCCTCCAAAGCGTTGCACGGCAAGATCAATGGCACCTTTGATACCTGCTTCGTTTTTTACGTCCATGGAAAAGTAGATCGCCCGTTCGCCTAACCGGCGTGCCAGGGCAGCACCTTTTTCCTCAGACCTTCCCGTTAGAACAACGCTTGCACCTTGAGCCACAAACAGTTCTGCAGTTGCCTCTCCGATGCCACTGGTACCGCCGGTGATTACAGCTACTTTGCCTTCAAGCCGTGTAGTCATGTTGCCTCCTTGGTTATCTTGCGTTACGCACCTTCGCCCGTTCGAACCCTTCCAACAAATGGGTTTCGAACAACTTCACTGCTTCTGACTTGGGATACAGCGACGACGTCCCCAGACTGATGTAGTGATCCGGCATCTGCACGATGCCCTTAAGCAGAACAAAATCGTCGAACAGATTCCCGACACCGGCATCGGGAAAATGCACCGGATAAAACGCGTCGGTACTCTTGACCAGAGCAGAGGCCAGGTCGAAATCATCTGTTACGTACTGCGGCTGCAACGGCGACAGACCATGATGCAGGTAACGCTGCGCAATATCTGAATAGACCGCCTCGACACTGGCAGGCATGATCATCGGATAGCTCAACATATCGGTCTCACGCGGTTTGGGTATTTTCGCCAGCGGATGATTCCTGCGAACCATGCAGGCGAACTGCATGGGCATCAGGGTGGTCACTTTCAGCTCCTTCCAGCGGTTGAGATAGCTCGAGGAACCAATGATCGCATTCAGCTCACCGTGCAGAAGTTTCGGGCAAAGGGCCTGTGGGGTTCCGCTCACCACTTCAATCTTGATTCCCGGGTGCGCACCTGCCAGTTTCTTGAGCGCAGGTATCGCAAAATTCAGATAACCAGCCGGCACTGCACCGAGCCGAATGCGGCCGGTAGGAACGTTGTTGCCCGCGCGGATATCGCTGACAAGATCATCCACGTCACCGAGGATCAGGCGTGCACGCTCAACAAAACGCTTACCAGCATCGGTGAGCTGCACCCCTCTTGGCAGACGGTGAAACAGCCTGGTTTCCAGCGTGTTTTCTACTTCGTTGATGCTGCGGGTCAGTGCAGGCTGCGTCAGACCCAGTGTTTCAGCAGCGGTGGTAATCGCTTCGGCTCGCGCCACCTCGACGATGTAGCGCATTCTCTTGAGATCGACCTGCGCGTGCATACAGGCTCCTTAAGCAACCTTTGCTGACATAAAACAAAATCATGGAAAATCCTGATGGATTCCCGAATTATTATCAAGCACACTCGTGTACAGGGAGACAAACACCGTAACGGGGAGATGCTATGACCATACAACTGCGACAGATCTGTCTTGTGGCTGCAAAGCTTGAACCGGTTATCGACGACCTGACGACCATCCTGGGCATCAATCGCTGTTATGTAGATCCTGGTGTCGGTGTGTTCGGCCTGGAAAACACCCTCATGCCCGTGGGCCGTAACTTCCTGGAGGTGGTGGCCCCGGTAAAGCCGGACACCGCAGGTGGCCGCTACCTTGAACGCCGCGGTGGCGATGGCGGTTACATGGTCATCACCCAGGCCGACAGCAAACCTGCCCAGCAGGCAGTCCGCCAGCGCGCGCTCAACAACGGCGTACGGGTTGCCCATGAATCAGAGCGTGACGGCTGGAACCTGTGTCAGCTGCATCCCCGCGACATGATCGCTGCATTCCTGGAAATCGAATGGGACAAACACGAAGACTTCAATGGCAACTGGCAGCCTGTGGGCGGTGGTGGCTGGGAAGATAAGGTCAAACAGGACGTTACCGTCGATTACAGTGGTGTAGAACTGCAGAGCAACGACCCTCTTCACCTGGCGGAACTGTGGGGCAAGGTCACCGATCTTCCCGTGGAGCGAAACGGAGCTGAGTTCACCATCGACCTGAACAATGCAACTCTGCGCTTTGTCGAAGCAACCGATGGCCGCGGCCCGGGTCTCGGTGGTCTGGACATCCTGGTCCGTAATCGGGAGCACATTCTGAGCGAAGCCAGAAAGCGTGACTGCTACGTGAACGATCAGCAGGTCGAGATCTGCGGTACCCGTTTTTATCTGCAGGATGCATGATGCATTGGCTTGTCAGCTGATCTGAAACGGGACGAGACGAATGCAGGCCTATGTCATCCGTCGGTTGCTGGCCCTGATCCCGACGCTGATCTTTGCCAGCCTGATCGTGTTCGTGTCCATGCGCCTGATCCCGGGCGACGTGATCGACATGATGCTCGCGCAGAACGACATCTCCACCGCGCAGGATCGCGATGCCATCGAAGCCGCACTGGGCCTCAACAAGCCCGTGTTCATGCAGTACTTCGATTGGATCTACGGTGTAGTGCAGGGTGATCTCGGTCATTCACTGTGGCGCAACACACCGGTTACTGAGCAGCTGGCAGAAAGCATGCCAATTACCTTTGAGCTTGGTTTTCTGGCACTGATTGTTGCTCTCACCGTCGCCCTGCCAATCGGTGTGTATTCGGCCATCCGCCAGGACACCACCGGCGACTATGTGACCCGGTCTTTTTCTCTGCTTATGCTCGCGATCCCCGGTTTCTGGCTGGGAACGCTGGTGATGGTGTTTCCTTCGGTGTGGTGGCGCTGGTCACCAGAGATCGAATACGTCGGTTTTTTTGAAGATCCCGTGCGCAATCTGACGCACATGATCGTACCCGCAATCCTGCTGGGTCTGGCCATGTCGGCGGTCACCATGCGCATGACCCGGACCATGATGCTCGAGGTGATGCGCCAGGACTACATACGCACCGCTCGCGCCAAAGGGTTGAGTGAGCGCATGCTGGTGGTGCGTCATGGTCTTCGCAACAGCCTGATCCCGGTGGTCACGCTGATCGGCCTGCAGGCACCCCTGCTGATCGGCGGGGCAGTTATCTTCGAGCAGATCTTTGTGGTGCCCGGCATGGGGCTCTTGTTGCTCGAAGCGGTTTCGCAGCGCGATTATCCGGTGATCTCCGGCGTATTTCTGGTGGTCGGTTTCGGCGTGCTGCTGATCAACCTGCTGGTTGACCTGAGTTATGGCTGGCTCGATCCCAAGGTGCGCCACCAATGACCGTGGCAACCAGCCTTTTGCCGGCACCTGCGCAGCATGGACCATGGGTTGCGTTCACCCTGCGCCTGATCCGTGAAAAACCACTGGGTGCCATCGGTGGGGCATTGTTTGTTCTGTTCTTTTTCTGTGGGCTCTTTGCCGATGTGATCAGCCCGTACGGGATGAACGAAACCAATCTGCTTGAACGCCTGCAGGCTCCCAGCTTCAGCCACTGGTTTGGGACAGACCATCTGGGGCGCGACGTGTTGTCCCGTGTTCTGGTCGGCGCACAGTTGTCTATGCTGGTCGGTTTTCTGGCGGCAGGGCTCGCAACCTTAGTCTCCATCGTTCTTGGCGTGGCGTCAGGCTACTTCGGCGGCAAAGTGGACATGCTGATCCAGCGTTTTGTTGATGCCTGGATGATTTTTCCGGATCTGCTTCTGCTGATCGCCGTCATCTCTGTAGTCGGCGCCGGCATACCCCAGATCGTTATCGTGCTTGGCCTGCTTTATGGCATCGCCGGTTCGCGGATTGTGCGAGGCTCGGTAATCGGCGTGAAGGAAAACATGCACACCCACGCAGCACGTTCCATGGGTGCGCGCACCATGCACATCCTGATCCGTCACATCCTTCCAAACATCATGCCGGTTGTGATCGTGCTGTTCACAACCCGGGTTGGCGCCACCATTCTGACCGAGGCGGGCCTTTCGTTCCTGGGCCTTGGGATCCCGCCACCGGCACCAACGTGGGGTGGCATGTTAAGCGGTACCGGTCGCACTTATATGTACCTGGGTCCCTGGCTTGCGCTGGCGCCGGGTCTGTGTCTGACCATCGTGGTGTATGCCATCAACGTGTATGGCGATGCGCTGCGCGATCTGCTCGACCCACGGATGAGAGGCAGTCGATGAACACTTTCCGGCTGATCATTCTGGTTCTGCTTACCGGTCTCGCTACCGCCGATCAGGATGAAGAGACACCGCAGTATGGCGGCGATCTCAATATTGGTACTGTGTCGGTTACCTTGTCTGCCCTGTCCTGGGATCCCGCAGACTGGACGTGGAAGATCAACCACGACACCGGCGCGGTGCGCGAACAGTTGTTCGCCGGTGATCTGACCAAAGCCGTGCGCAATGGCGGACGGTTTCCCTTTGTCGATGAATCCTATCTGCCCGACGAATCTCTGCGCGGTGAACTGGCCGAGCGCTGGGGATGGGAAGACCCCCTGACCCTGGTAGTTCATCTGCGTCGTGGTGTGATGTTCCAGGCCAAGCCGGGCATCATGGATGCCCGCGAACTCGATGCGCGGGACGTGGTTTTCAGCTTCAATTATCTGAACGACTCGCCCAAACGGATCGCTACCTACTTCGATCACATCCGCGAACTTGAAGTGCGCGATTCGCACACCCTGGTTTTTCACTTCTCCAAATTCAATGCGGAGTGGGCCTATCGTTTTGGTTATGGTTACTACTCGGGGATCAGCCCGCGAGAACTTGCAGGCGTGGATCAGAAGAACTGGCGCAACCTGACCGGTTCCGGACCGTTTTCTCTTGCGCGCTACATTCACGGGAATTCTCATCGCTACGCAAGGAATCCAGCATACTGGGACACCACCCTGATCAACGGCCAGAGCTATCAACTGCCCTTCATCGACAACGTCAACTACCGCATCATCAAGGACGAAGCGACCTATCTCACAGCGCTGCGCACCGGCAAGCTCGACATCCTCGAAGCCGTCCGCTGGATCATGGTGGATCACCTGAAAGAAACCACGCCGGAACTGAAGTGGAATCGCTGGCTCTCCACAGGCGGTCAGTTCATGGCGCTTCGCAACGACCGTAAGCCCTTCGACGATGTACGTGTACGCCGGGCCATCAACCTGGCGGTTAATCAGCGCGAAATCGTCGACCTGTTTTATGGCGGGAATGCGGAGCTGATGGCTTATCCCCAACATCCTGGTTATGGCGCTTACTTTCAACCGCTTGAAGAAATGCCTGAAACCGTGCAGGAACTGTTCAGCTATAACCCGGCCAAAGCGCGCGCCCTGCTCGCCGAAGCGGGTTATGCGGATGGCTTTACCATGCAGGTTCAGGTCTGCTCCTGTTCGCCGTCGCAGATGGATCTGATCCCGCTGCTTGAAGACTATCTCTCCAAAGTCGGCATCCGACTTGAGATCGAGCCAATGGAGTACGCTTCGTTCCTGTCGGTCATGACCACCCGGACACACGCACCCGGCTATCTGATGGGCAGCGGTCACGTGAATCCTACAACCACACTTCGAAAGAGTTTTAAAACTGGTCAGACGTGGAACCCGTCCATGTTCTCCGATGCTGATGTCGATCGGCAGATCGATGAGATTCACGAGGAGCGCGACGAGGCCAGGCGTATACAGATGATTCGTGCTCTCACCGTAGAGATGCTCGATCGTGCACCGTATCTGTGGCTGCCGATCGGCTATGTCTACACAGCCTGGTGGCCCTGGGTCAAAAACTATGGCGGTGAATTGCGCGTCGGGGCACAGCGGCCGGGACCGATCTACGCGAGGATCTGGATAGATCAGAAACTCAAGAAGGATATGGGGTTTTAGATGAGCGAACCACTGCTGCGCGTTGAAGACTTGTGTGTCAGTTTTCGTACCGACAGCGGTATTGTCCGAGCCGTTGACTGTGTCTCGTTGCACGTCAATCAGGGTGAAACGCTTGCGATCGTCGGCGAAAGTGGATCCGGCAAAAGCGTGACCGCTCTTTCGATCATGGGACTGGTCGGTGACTCGGGCAAGATCAACCAGGGCCGTATTCTGTTTGACGGCGTCGATCTGGTCGCCCTGCGCGAGTCAGCCATGCGCAAGATCCGCGGCAACCGGATCGCCATGATTTTTCAGGAACCCATGTCGTCGCTGAACCCGGTGCTGACCATCGGCAAACAGGTCGCCGAACCGATCTGGCTGCATCGCAAAAAAAGCTGGACGCAAGCCTATGCCGAAGCTGCTGAGCTGCTGGCAAAGGTCAGGATCCCGGATGCGCGCAGCAGGCTGGATGACTATCCGCACCATTTTTCCGGTGGCATGCGGCAACGGGTGATGATCGCCATGGCCCTCGCCTGCCAGCCAAAACTCATCATCGCCGACGAACCCACCACCGCCCTGGACGTAACCGTTCAGGCGCAGATTCTTGCGTTGTTGAAAGACCTCACCCGGGAAACCAACGCAGCGCTCATCCTGATTACACATGACCTGGGTGTGGTCGCCCGTTATGCAGACCGGGTGGCCGTCATGTATGGTGGCCGTATCGCCGAAACCGCAAGCGCTGCAGATCTGTACGCGAATCCCCGCCATCCCTACACCGTGGGCTTGATGCGCTCCATACCCAGTCTGACCAGCGATGCGGGTTCACGCCTGTATGCGATCCGTGGCCAGCCACCGGATCTTGCTAACCTGCCGACGGGTTGCGCCTTCGCACCACGCTGTGAATGGGCCAAAGACATCTGCCTCAGATCACCGCCTTCGCTGTAACCCGTGGGTGCACAACACTTCCGTTCCTGTTACGGCTATGACTGAATCGAATACCGAGTCTGCGTTGCTTGAGGTTCGTGATCTTAAAGTTCACTTTCCCGTTCATGAAGGTGTGCTGATTCAGAGGCAGGTTGGCTCAGTTAAAGCGGTTGATGGCGTTTCGTTTACCCTGCAGCGTGGCGAAACGTTTGGCCTGGTGGGTGAATCAGGTTGCGGTAAATCCACCACCGCTCTGGCCGTTCTCAAAATGGTGAACGTCAGTGGTGGCCAGATCATCTTTGAAGGTCAGGACATCGCCACCCTGAACGAAAGCGCCATGCATCCACTTCGCAAGCGCATGCAGATGGTTTATCAGGACCCGTTCGGATCGTTGAATCCACGCATGAAGGTCGGCGATATCATAGGAGAACCGCTGGTGGTGCACGGTGTGTCCAGACGGTCTTCGGAATACAAACAGCGAGTCCGGCAGTTGATTGATCAGGTTGGCCTGCTGCCCGATATGGCCGGGCGCTACCCTCACGAGTTCTCCGGTGGGCAACGCCAGCGCATCGGCATTGCCCGGGCACTTGCTCTTAATCCTGCCCTGCTGATCTGTGATGAGCCGGTGTCTGCATTGGACGTATCGATTCAGGCTCAGGTGGTCAACCTGCTTATGGACCTGCAGCGCGATCTCAATCTGACGGTTCTGTTTATTGCCCACGACCTGTCGGTTGTGCGCCACATCAGTGATCGGATCGGCGTCATGTATCTGGGCAAGATCGTCGAGATCGCACCACGCGACGAGTTATTCGATCACCCAAGGCACCCCTACACCAGAGCTCTTCTCGATGCGGTGCCTGTACCGAATCCGATCATTGAAGCAGGGCGTGCACAGCAACTGATTCGCGGTGAAGTGCCGAGTGTGCGCAATCCACCCGCGGGCTGTCATTTTCAACCACGTTGTCCGCTGGCAGATAGCCGCTGTCGGGAACAACGGCCGGTTCTCACCTCTCACGGTTTGGCATCGGTTGCCTGCCACAATGTGTAAGCCCAGTGGGGTCTGAGCGAAGGCAGTAGTGTAGAATTGAGCCAGTCACAAATTGGGGGAGACAGCATGTTTTCGATGAGCCAGTGCATCAAACGTTTAGGTCAGATTGATGGCGATCGCATCGCCACCGTAGACGGTGACCGGACGCAAACCTGGTCACAATTCAACGAAAGCGTTGCCCGCATGGCCGGTGGGTTGCAGCGCCTGGGTGTCGGAGCCGACACGACGGTCGCGATCCTGGCATTCAACAGTGATCGATACTTCGAATTCATGTTCGCCGTGCCCTGGGCAGGCGGTGTATTCCAGCCGGTCAACACGCGTCTCGCAGGGCCAGAGGTCGTTTACTGGATCAACGATTCGGCTGCCCGCGTGGTGTTTGTGGACACCAGTTTTGCACTACTCGTTGAGTCTCTGCGTGATCAAATGCCGGGCGTTGAACATTACGTGTTTGTCGATGAGGGTGAGACCCCGTCATTCTGCATGCCCTACGCCGATCTCGTTGACGCCGACCCGATCGCCGACACCGGCAGAAGCGGCGAAGACATCGCCGGTCTGTTCTATACCGGCGGCACAACCGGCCGGTCAAAGGGGGTGATGCTCACCCACAACAACCTGGTGGTTAACGCCATGCAGGGTGTACCGCTCATGGATTGCCAGCCGGGTGACAGGATACTGCACGTGGCACCGATGTTTCACATTGCCGACGCCTGTGTATGCATGACGTCTGTGGTCGTTGGCGGCTCAAACTACTTTCTGCCGAATTTTGAACCGGTTAGAACCATGCAGGGAATCCAGGAGTATCAAATCGAGAGAATGGTGCTGGTGCCAACCATGATCAACATGCTGGTCAACCATCCGTCGATTGGCGACTACGACCTGTCCAGTCTGCGGGCTGCGCTTTACGGCGCGTCGCCCATGCCTGAGGCAGTGATCAAAAAGGCCATCAAGGAACTTCCGAAAGCAAAGTTTTACCAGGCCTACGGCCAGACCGAAGCAGCGCCGCTGGTTACTGTGCTCGCCTGGGAACGGCACGTCTTTGAAGGACCCCTCGCCGGAAAAATGAAGTCAGCGGGGCAGGCCGCACCGGGTATTGATCTGATCATCATGGATGAAAGCGGCCACGAGCTTCCGCCTGGCCAGGTGGGCGAAGTCTGCTTGCGCGGCCCCAATGTGATGAAGGGTTATCGCAATATGCAAGAACAGACCGCAGCCACCATTGTCGACGGCTGGCTGCATACGGGTGATGGCGGTTTTATCGACGAAGACGGCTTTCTGTTCATCGTCGACCGCGTTAAAGACATGATTATCTCCGGCGGTGAGAACGTTTACTCAGCAGAAGTCGAGAATGCCATCTACCAGCACACCGGCGTAAACCAGTGTGCTGTGATCGGCATACCGCATGAAAAATGGGGTGAGCAGGTGCACGCAATCGTCGTGCCCCACACCGGTAAGACGATTACCGAAGCCGAATTGATCAGTCACTGCAAAGCGCTGATCGCCGGTTTCAAATGCCCGCGATCTGTGCGCTTTCAGGCAGAGCCACTGCCGCTTTCGGGTGCGGGCAAAATTCTCAAAACTGAACTGCGCAAGCCCTACTGGGCAGACGGTGAGCGGAACGTGAATTAGCCTGGCGACTGTTTGCAGGAAGTTTCAGTTGCTTTGACCCGGCCCTGTGCCTTTGCTTGCCATGACCATGAAGCCGATGCAGATCAGCCAGCTGACTATTGCCGTCACGACGAACAGTTGCCACAGCGTTGGTGTTTGCGATATGAACCCTGGGGCCACTGGAGTTGCATTTCAAGGCATTTATGGCGTGAATTTCATCTCATTATCAGGTAGTCAGGCGTAGCTCATCCTCCCTCGCTGTGTTACTTTAAGTAGCACTTTTACTTGTCGGTCAATTCCCTGAAATGCGCACCACCTACATCACCGCCACAGTAATCGCCATTGCCCTTGGCGTGTGGCTTTACTCCGGCCGGATTGGCTCCGACGATATCGCCAACCATCCAACGCTTGCCGACATCAATGAACAGAGCAAAGCCCAACGTGACGACAAAGCACTCACCCGGGTAAGAGCCCGTGTTATTCAGGCCAGCACCAGGCAGGAACAGGTGCTCATCCGGGGTCGAACCGACAACAAACGTACCGTGCAGGTGCGCTCAGAAATTTCCGGCAAGATCGTCAATCGGCCCGTCGAACGCGGCGGCCAGGTAGACCAGGGCGATCTGCTTTGTGAGATTTCGGTGGATGATCGGCAGGCCGGTCTCCTCGAAGCACGCGATGCCATGAACCAGGCAAAGATCGAATACGAGGGTCGGCTCAAACTCCACGCCCAGGGTCTGCAATCAGAAAGCAACATCGCCGAGGCCAGGGCGCGCATGACGGCGACACAGGCGCAGGTGTTGCGATGGGAACTGGATCTGGCGCGCACCCGCATCCGCGCCCCGTTCGCCGGCACTGTGGAAGAGATCCATCAGGAGATTGGCGACTTCCTTACCCCCGGATCGGTGTGCGCCACCATCGTTGACATGAATCCCATGCTGCTCATCGGTCGGGTATCGGAACGCGACGTGCTGCGGATCAAACCGGAGCAACAGGCCATTGCCATTCTTTCCGACGGTCGCCGCCTCAGTGGCGCGATCAGTTTTGTTGGTCAGCAGAGCGATCCACTGACCCGTACATACGCAATCGAAATTCAGATCCCCAATCCGGACTACAACCTGCGTAGCGGCATCACTGCAGAAATCAAAGTGCCGGTTGCGAACGTGTCGGCGCAGAAGGTCAGTCCTGGTCTTTTTACGCTGGATGACCTCGGCCGTGTCGGCATACGCATCGTGAACGCCGAGAGCACAGTTGCGTTTGTTGAGATTGCCGTGGTGGGCGAAGACCATGACGGCGTGTGGGTGACCGGCCTGCCGCAAGTTGCCACCCTGATCACGGTCGGGCAGGAACTGGTAGTACCCGGCGAGCGTGTGGAAGTTGAGTATGAACCTGGAGGGGCAAGCCAGACCGTCGCAGAAAGCTCATGAATGCCCTGATTGATGCTGCGATCCACCGGACTCGCACAACTTCGCTGATCATGCTGATGGTGGTGCTGGCAGGCCTTGCCAGCTACCAGGCCATTCCCATCGAGAACGACCCGCGCATTGAAGTGCCGTTCTTCGTCATCACGGTAGTGCATGAAGGCATTTCGCCTGAGGATGCCGAGCGGTTGCTCGTGATGCCCATGGAAATCGAGATCCGCACGGTTGAAGGCGTCAAGGAATTCACCGGTATCGCCTCGGAGGGCTATGCCAACCTGATGGTGGAATTCGACGCCGACTATGACCTGGACCAGGCTCTGGTCGACGTTCGCGAAGCTGTTGATCGCGCCAAACCGGAAATGCCGAGCACCGCTGAAGAACCGGTGGTGATGGAAGCATCCACCGATGACTTCCCGATCCTTCAGATTAATCTGGTAGGCGACGATGTGCCCGAACGGGTTCTTTACAATCTGGCCATCGATCTGCGCGACGAGATCGAGACGATACCGGAAATTCTGCAAGCCAAACTTCAAGGGCATCGCGAGGAAGTCCTCGAAGCGGTGATCGATCCAGGGCAACTGGAGACCTACAGGATCTCCAACGAAGAATTGATCAGCACCATCATGCGCAATAACCGGTTGATCCCTGCCGGTGCGCTGGATACAGGCGAAGGGCGCTTTTCGGTCAAAGTTCCCAGCGTCATCGAAGAAGCACGGGATCTCTTCGATCTTCCGGTTCGCTCAAGCGGCGATACGGTAGTGACCCTGGGTGACATTGCCACCGTACGGCGGACCTTCAAGGATCGAACCGGGTTCGCGCGGGTCAACGGCAATCGCACCATCTCGCTGAACCTGGTTAAACGAGCCAACGCAAACATCATCGACACCATCGACCGGGTCAAGGAAATCACGCAGCGACATCGCGCCGAACTGCCGTCCAAAGTCGAGATTTTTTACTCGCAGGACCAGGCGCCTTTCGCATCCGGTCAGGTAACTGAACTGCAGGGCAACATCTTTACCGCCCTGGCACTGGTTATGGTGATCGTGGTCGCTGCCAT